>JBEBHW010000490.1:0-3593 GCA_040081145.1 Burkholderiaceae bacterium | reverse complement strand
CCACAGCAGATGCCCCACGTCGCCCTTGCCGAGCACCTTCTCCCAGATCGCATAGCTGGTGTACAGGTCGAACGCGGCGTCGACTTCGTTGGCGGCGACGATCGCCTGCTTGCCCTCGGGCTTGACGTTGACGAGCGTGACGCTCGCCGGGTCGATGCCGTGCAGCGCGGCAAACGCCGGCCAGAGCACGCGGTGCGAATCGGCCGGCGGTACGGCGATCTTCTTGCCGATCAGGTCTTTCGGCGACTTGATGTTCGCGCTTCTGCGGAAGAACAGGTTGTTGCCGGCTTTGTCGTAGACGACGGCGACCATCTTCAGGTTCGCGCCCTTGCTGATCGCCGTCATCACGGTGGGCGCGTCGGAGATGCCGATGTCGGACTGGCCGAGGTCGACCTTCTTCGCGCTGTCGGCCGAGCCGCTGCCGCGCAATACCGTCAGGTCCAGCCCTTCTTCCTTGTAGTAGCCCTTCTTCAGCGCGAGGTAGATCGGCGAATGGTCGGCGAGGTGGAACCAGTTCAGCTGCAGCTGGATCTTGTCTTGCGCGCTGGCGGGTGCGCCCGCCAGCAGCGCCGCGCCGGCCAGCGCGGCCAGGGCTGAGCTCAGGCGCGCGCGCCAGGATTTCGCGGTGATCGATTGCATGTCAATGTCTCCTTGTCATGAGGCCGCGGCATCCCGGTGCGCCCACGGCGCAATCATCCGCTCGGCGGCCACGACCAGACCGTAGAGCACCAGGCCCATTGCAGAAATCAACATCAGCGAGGCGAAGATCGAGGCCGTGGCCATCGTCACGCCGCCGGTGATGATGAGCGAGCCCAGGCCGCGCTCCGACGCGACGAACTCGCCGACGAGCGCGCCGATCACGCTCATTGTTGCGTTCAATTTCAGGCCGACGAAAATGTACGGCACGGCGTTCGGGAAGCGGATCTTCGTCAGCACCTGCCAGCGGCTCGCGCGCAGCGTGCGCACCAGGTCGAGCATCTCCGGCTCGGCACTCGCCAGGCCGACTGCCGTGTTCACGACCATCGGGAAAAACGCAATCGTCGTGCCGATCACGATATTCGGCCAGATGCCGTAGCCGAGCCAAATCACGAACAGCGGTGCCAGGGCGATCTTCGGCAAGGTATTGAACAGCACGAGCACCGGCATGACGGTGCGCAGCCACATGTCGTTCCAGACGATGACCACGGCGAGCAGCACACCGAGCAGCGCCGAGAGCACGAACGCGCCGAGCACGGCGTAGAGCGTGACGAGCAAGTTCGAAATCCATTGGAAATTCGGGTCGGCGAGGGTCCGCAGCGCGGCCCAGGGCGTGGGCAGGATGTATTCCTTGACGCCCAGTGCGGTGACGCCCACTTGCCACGCGATCAGCAGCCCGAGCATGACGAGCACGCTGGGAACGTAGTAGGCGGCGCGCGCGGCGAACCGCGCCGTCAGGCCGGCGTCACCTGACGTGTTGCTGTCCAGGTTGCTGACCGGGTCACGCGCTGCGGCGGGTGGGTTCATGGCAGGCGCTTCGGCGCGGCGCTGACCGCAGGCATTTGCATCGGCAGCGTAGCCTGCCAGTCCACCAGCGCGCCGCTCGCGTAGCCGACGGCACTGAGTGAGCCGATCGCCAAATGGCCGTCGCGGATGCGCACCCGCACCGCGCCGTGGCTGCGTTCGTAGAGGTCCGGATGCGCTGCGAGAAACGCTTCTTGTTCGGCGACGGGCAGGCTGGCCATGCCGTTCACGTAGTGGTGGCCGTTGCGCTCGACATGCGTGATTCCGAGCAGCGCCACCAGTGCCAGGTCCTGTTGCAGCGCGAGGCCGGCTTGAATCGTCAAGTCCTCGGCACTCATGAAATAGCGCGGCGATGGGGACGGGATTGCGCCTTCGCCGGTTTGCGCATTCCCGGCTTGCGCGTTCCACATCACGCAGCGTGCCGCGTTGAGGATAGATTTGTAGAGGCCTTTGCAAGTCTTGGACGACACGCCGGTGTAGCCCATCGCCCGGCCGCGAACGAAAGCGTCGAGCGCATCGTCGGACTCGTCGAGGATCACCGGCTTGTGCGCAGCCAGTGCGCTGACGCTTTGCTGGAGCGCCACCTGGCGCTTGATCGGCTGCTCGATGAAAACGATGGCGCTGCACAACCGGGCCAGGCGCGGCTCGCTGCGCATGCGGCCCCAGAGTTCGAGAACGCCGTCGACGCCGTCGTACTGTTCGTTGCCGTCGAGCGTTGCGTGGTAGTCCCCATCGATGCGGTCGAGCACCGCGGCGATGCGCGTGAGCCGCTGCACGTCGGCGTCGACGTTGCCGGCGACCTTCAGCTTGAACCAGCGGTGGCCGTAGGTCTGCACGACTTCTTCGAGCGTTTCCGGCAGTCCGTCGGCGACGCGCTCGCCCTGGTCGGCGCGCACGATCGGGTCGACCAGACCCACGGTGTGGCGTGCGGCGATTTGCGGCGCGGGCCGCAGCGCGGCGAGAAACCCTGCGAAGTCAAAGCCATCCAGGTCGGCACACAACGGCGTCGCGCCGATGCCGCACAGGTTCTCGCGCAGCACCTCGTGGAAGGGCTGCTGCAGCGCGCGGCACAGCGCGTCGAGCACTGCACGATCAAGCAGCGCCGGACCGTAGTTCGCGACGAGCGGGTTCAGCGCCAGCGCAGCGGCACGCTCGATCTGTTGTGGGTAGTGGCGGGTGAAATGGCCGAACGCGGTGGTGCACGCGCCATCCAGATACAGCTCGCGCGCCAGGCCGACGGACGCGCGCAATTGCTCGAAGTTGTCTTCGTTGCTGAGAGCTGGGTTCTTGTCGAACCACTTCGGCGCAAGCAATTCCGCCGCCATGCCGGTGCTGCTGCGGCCGTTGGCGAGGCGGACGCGAACCCGCGCAAACGCTTGCGGCGCCTGCGTCAACGTGACGACGCCGAAGCGAAACGGCATGCGCAGCACGACGTTGCGCTCGCGCAGTTCGATGGCTTCGACGGTGAATTGGATTGGCGTCGTCATGTGAGTTTGCGCACGGTGGCGCGGCCCTTCATTCCATCCCGAGCAACTTGTAGATGCGCCGCGTGTACGCGCCAAAGCGCTCCTGCGTCTTCATGTCGAGCGTCCGCGGGTGCGGCAAATGAATTTCGAAGTTGTCGGCCATTCGCGCCGGGCCGGCGCTGAGCACGATGACGCGCGAGCCGAGGAACACGGCTTCGGAAATGCCGTGCGTGACGAACACGATCGTCTTGCCCGATTCCTTCCAGATGCGCAGCAACTCGAGGTTCATCTTTTCGCGCGTCAGCGCGTCCAGCGCGCCGAAGGGTTCGTCCATGAGCACGAGTTTCGGGTCATGGATCAGAGCGCGTGCAATCGCCGCGCGCTGCTGCATGCCGCCCGAAAGTTCGTACGGGTACTTGTCTTCGCTGCCGGAAATTCCGACGAGCGCAAGCAGATCGCGCGCGCGCTCGCGCGCTGCCGCCATCGGCAGGCCCAGCAGTTCGGCGGGGAGCAACACGTTGTCCAGGATGCGCCGCCACTTCAGCAGCAGCGGCGCCTGGAACACCATGCCGATATCGCGCGCCGGGTCGAAGGGGTGCGTTGCCGAGCCGATGCGCAGCGTGCCTG
>JBEBHW010000489.1:0-3594 GCA_040081145.1 Burkholderiaceae bacterium | reverse complement strand
GATCTGGGCCGGCATTTCGGCAATGGGCCCGCGCTACCCCCAGGTTCCCGGCTACGACCCGGTGATCCAGGCGATGGCGGGCTTCATGGAAGTCACCGGCGCACGCGACGGCCCGCCCACGCTCACCGGAATCCCCGTCATCGACCTGAAAGCCGGCGACGAGGTCTACGCCAGCGTGATGATGGCGCTGCTGGATCGCGCCGAGACCGGCAGCGGCGCGGAAATTCATGTCTCGATGCTGCAGGCCGCAGCGTCGTGGTTGATCACGGTGCTGCCGCTGCTGGACTTCGGCTGCTCGTCCGACGAAGTCACGCGCGCAGGCAACGAGCACCGCAAGTTCATCCCGACCAACGTCTACCCGGCGCGCGACGGCTACGTCTTCCTCGCCATCGGCAGCGACGTGCAATGGCGGCGCTTCACGGCCATCCCGAAGTTCGCGTGCATCGCCAATCAAGTGCGCAGCACCAACGAGGGTCGGCACCAGGAGCGCGAAGCAATCCACGCCGACATCGCTGCGGTCACGGTGGCGCACGGCGCGGATCAGCTGCTCGCCGACCTGCGCGACGCGACGATCCCCGCGACGCGCATCCACGACATCCACCAGGTGCGCGAGCTCGCCGCTCTGCAAGACCGACTGACGAGCACCGTGCTGCCCGACGGGCGCAGCGTGCGAATGCAGCCGATGGCGGTGGACATCCCCGGCGCGCAGCGCTGCTTGAGCTTCGCGCCGAGATACGGCGAGCACACGCGCAGCGTGCTCACGCAAGCGGGCCTGGGCTATGCGGAAGTCCGCGCGCTCTACAACGCGGGAGTCGTGGCATGAGCGCTCCCGCACGGACGCTCCGGAGGGCGCAGTCCGTCCCGCTCGGCGGGACCGCCCGAAGCGCAAGGGGTGCACCCGTGACGCCGCAGCGCTTCGCCAATCCGCTGTTGCAAGCGGCGCTGCGGCCGGCACCGCGCCACATCGGCGTGATCGGCGCCGGCGCGATCGGCCCCGACATCGCCTACTACCTGAAAAGCGCTTTGCCGCAGCTCAGGCTCACGCTCATCGACGTGCGTCAGGCAGCACTCGATGCGGCGCTCGCGCGCTTACGCGACTACACCGACAAGGCGGTCGCGCGCGGCAAGCTCAAGCCCGCGGCGGCCGAGCAGGTGCTGGCGAATCTGCACGGCAGCACCGACTACGCTGCACTCACGGGTTGCGACTGGGTGATCGAAGCGGCGACCGAAGACCTGGGCCTGAAGCGCCGCATCTTTGCCGACGTCGAAGCGCGCATCGCAGACGACGCGATCATCACGTCGAACACGAGTTCGCTGCCGGCGCAGCGCATCTTTGCCGACCTCCGACACCCGCAGCGCGCGACCGTTACGCACTTCTTCGCACCGGCGTGGCGGAATCCGACTGTCGAGGTGATCGATTGGGCGCGCGCCGACCCCGGGCTGGTCGCCTGGCTGCGCCACTTCTTCTGCGCGACGGGCAAACTGCCGCTGCTGACGACGGACGCGCCATGCTTCATGCTCGACCGCGTGTTCGACAACTGGTGCAACGAGGCGGCGCTGCTGCTCGATGAGGCGAGCGCCGCACAGATCGACAGCGTCGCGATGGAGTTCGTTCATGCCGGGCCATTCTTTGTGCTCAACCTCGCGCACGGCAACCCCATCATCATCGAGACGAATACGCTGCAGGCCGATGAGGAAGGCGAGCACTACCGGCCAGCGCCAATCCTGCGTTCGGTGGAGCGCTGGTTGACGAATCCGCCAAACCGGCCGGCCGACGTCGCGCCCGAGGCACGCACGCGAATCCGCGAGCGGCTGCTGGGCGTGCTGCTGTCGCAGGCGGTCGACATTCTGGATCGCGGCATCGGCGAGGCTGCCGATCTGGACCTGGGTTGCCGCAGCGCACTCGGGTTCAAACAAGGTCCGCTCGAGTTGATGGGCACGCTCGGCGACGCCTCGGCGACACAGCTGTTGACGCATTTCGCACTGGAGCGCGCGGGCATGCCGGTGCCGCACCGCGCTTGGGGCCTGTACCAGCCTGCGGCGCGCCATGTGCTCGTCGACACCATCGATGATGTGATCGTCATCACACTGCGCCGCCCCGAAGCGCTGAACGCCCTGCACGATGAAATGACCGACGAAATCCTCGCGGCGATCCGCGAGAACGAGGCCGACCCGAAGGTGACGGGCTTCGTCATCGTCGGCTACGGCACCAAGGCGTTTTGTGCCGGCGCCGACATCGGCCGCTTCCCTTCGCTGCTCGGCAACGCCGCGGCAGCCTCGCAGTACGCACGCGATTGTTCGCGCCTGCTCGTGCACCTGGACCAGATGAGCAAGCCGGTGGTTGCCGCGCTGAACGGCATGGCGCTCGGCGGTGGATTTGAGCTCGCTATGCGCTGCCACGGCCTGGTCGCGCAGCGCAGCGCGTGGATGCAATTGCCCGAGGTCACACTGGGCATCGTGCCTGGAATCGGCGCGATGGTCGTGCCATACCGGCGCTGGCCCGGCGCTGCCGCAGTGTTCCACGGCATGCTCGTGCGCGCCGAGCGCTTGAGCGCTGCGCGCGGGTTCGAGGTCGGCGTCGTCGACGCGCTCGCCGAGGACTTCGATGCGTTGATCCGGCTCGCGCTGGCGCGCGTGCACGCGCTCGCCGGCAGGCTGGAGCCGATCGCCCAGGGCCGCATCACACTGCCGCCCTTTGACGCCGGCACAGCGCGCGCGGCAGACGGGCGCACGCTCAGCTCGACGACGCTCGGCCTGATCGCCGCTGCGGTGCACGACGCCGCCGCCCAAACCAGGCTCGGGCAAGCGCTCGAAGTCGGCTATCGCGCCTTCGGCGCTGCCGCGTGCACGGCAGCGGCGCGCGAAGGCATCGCCGCTTTCCTGGAACGCCGCGAGCCCGATTTCGGCGCGAGCGGCTGAACCCAATGCACGGACCTCCACCATGAATCTCGCTGACCTCGTCCTGGACGACACGCTGCGGCTCGACGCCGGCACCGTGTTCCTGAGCGGCGTGCAGGCCCTCGCGCGCTTGGCCCTGCTGCAACGCGTGCGCGATCGCGCCGCGGGACTGAACACCGCAGGCTATGTGTCGGGCTATCGCGGCTCGCCGCTGGGCGGGCTGGACACGGCGCTGCACGAAGCGCAGCCCTTGCTCACCGCGCACGGCGTGCGTTTCCACCCGGCAGTCAACGAAGACCTCGCGGCGACTGCGATCTGGGGAACGCAGCAACTGCGCCTCTTGCCCGGCGCGAAGCGCGACGGCATCTTCGCGATGTGGTACGGCAAGGGGCCGGGCGTGGACCGCTGCGGCGATGTCTTTAAACACGCGAACCTCGCGGGAACGAGCGCGCACGGCGGCGTGCTCGTCGTCGCCGGTGACGACCACGCGGCGCGCTCGTCGGCGGTGGCGCACCAGAGCGAGCACATGTTTTCGGCGTGCGCGATGCCGGTGCTCGCGCCCGCCGGCGTGCAGGAAATCATCGACTTCGGCCTGCACGGCTGGGCGATGTCGCGCTACTGTGGCTGCTGGGTTGCGCTGAAGCTCAGCGCGGACATCGTCGAGAGTTCGGCCGCGGTGGACCTCAGCCCCACGCG
>JBEBHW010000488.1:0-3613 GCA_040081145.1 Burkholderiaceae bacterium | reverse complement strand
GAATCAATCACGCCGATTTTTCGATCGACGGGCGCTACGCGCTGTTCACCTGCGAATTCGGCGGCGCGCTCACCAAAATCGACCTGGTGCAGCGCAAGGTGCTCGCGACGATCCGCCTGACCCAATACTTCAATCGACCGGACGCACTGGCGATCATCGACAAACCCGGCAAGAAGGCGAAATTCGTCCCCGACCCGGCGCAACTCGGCGCCGAAATCTGCACCACGCCGGGCATGCCGCAAGACGTGCGCGCGTCGCCCGACGGCAAGCTGTTCTATGTGGCCGACATGATGGCCGACGGCGTGCACGTCGTCGACGGCGAGTCGTTCCAGCAAATCGGCTTCATCGCCACCGGCGTGGGCGCGCACGGCCTGTACCCGAGCCGCGACGGCAAGCTGCTTTTCGTGGCGAACCGCGGCAGCAATGTCGTGCAAGGCAAGCCACGCGGGCCGGGCAGCGTCTCGGTGATCGACTTCGCGACAGGCAAGGTAACCCAGAAATGGCCCATCCCCGGTGGCGGCAGCCCGGACATGGGCAACGTCAGCGCCGACGGAAAGTACCTCTGGCTGTCCGGCCGATACGACGACGTCGTGTACCGCATCGATACGGCGAGCGGCGCGGTGGACAAGATCAAGGCCGGCCGCGAGCCGCACGGCTTGACGGTGTGGCCGCAGCCCGGGCGCTATTCGCTCGGTCATACCGGCAACCTTCGATAAGGTCCACGCGGGGGCCAAGCCGGCCCCCGTGGATAGACGCTGGAACGCTCAGTTCGCCGCGAAGCAATAGAGCAGCCCGTCGCCACCCGTGCCCTTGAGCGCCGTCTGGCTGCAGCCGCCGCGCGATTGGTGCGACGAGTTCCAAGACGTCGACCAGGCATCTGCCGTGGGGCCCGAGCGGTCATGGTGGCCCACGACGGCCACGCCCTCGGCACCGCTGCGCGTCCAGTTGCCGCATGTCATGTCGGGGTCGCCCGGGGCAAACGCGGTGCCGTCGGCGCGCGAACCGGTGAGGATGTCATGCCGGTTCGGCGTGTCGCCGCGACCCGAGATCGCCTGACCCTTCTCGCTGAGCGCAGTCTGCTTCGTCACGTTGCTGGCGGCGCCGTGCAGTTGATCGACGTCGCGCGCGACGAGTTCGCCTTTGGCGCTGTACCACGGCCCTTTGCCGATGCGATCGCGCGCGTTGATGCTTGCCGCGCCATCCTTGCCCTGCGTGCTGAGGTAAGCGCGCCAGGTCTTGGTGCCAGCGCCCGCGGTTCCCGCAAGCGCCTGGCAATGCTGGTCGGCGCCGGCCAGACCGCCGAGGTCAGCGCCCTTGCCCACACCGGTACTTGTCACGAAAAAGCTCATCGACCCCGTGGCGCCTGCACCGCCACCGCCGGGCGCTGCCGCGCACCCGGCGAGGACGATGGCGACGCCCAGCCCCAGGGTGCGTACCGGCCGAGCTGCTTGCCGCTGTTTCGAACTGCCCATTGTCTATCTCCTTGTTAGGTGTGAAGCCCCGGACGCCGCCTCGCGCGAGGTCCGCGCCGGAGCATACAAGAAAGGCCCTGCCCTGGCGCGCCGCCCCGGCTCATCAGCGGCGCACGGGCGCGGGCTTGCCGGTGCGCTTTTCGGAGTCGGCAAACTCTTCCGGGTAGCTCTTGTAGTGCGGCACGGCGCGTTGCATCCTGACCTGGAACTTGCCTTTCAGCGCGGCCACGACGGCGTGTAGGCGAGCGGCACGGTGCCCGGGCACGCGGGAGGACACGCGTCGGTGCCGACCAAACCCAGCGCGGGCTGGCCGAATCCTTCACGCGCGCGCCAACCCGGGTACTTGGTGAGCAGGTTCGGAATCAGCCCGCCGGGGTCGAAAGTGATGGGCTTTGCGGGGTTCTTCGCGTTCCATTCGTCGTCCAGGCTCTTGTGCGAGCGGTACCACGGCACCTTCCCGAGCCACGCCTTCAGCGTTGCGCTGCGCCAGGGAACGTCCTTGATCTCGCCCCACACCTGATCCGCGTGCGTCACGTTGAACGCCGGGTCCAGGCTCCAGAAGGAGTGGCCGACGATGTCGCCGAAGATGAACAGGCGGCCGTCGCGGATTTCCCATTCGGTGGGGTCGCTGCCGAGTTTGATCTTGAACGGCGTGCCGTTCGAGCAGAAGCCGCCGTACTGCGGCTCGTACTTCGCCGGGTCGGCGTTGAACAGTTTGCGGTGCTCTTCGTTCGCGAAATAGTAGGTCCGGTGCGGCAGCACGACCTTGATCTTGGGGTCGCCGCGCAGCGGTTTGCCGAGCGTGAAGTAGGCCACCGGGTCGTGGCCGAGCAGCATGACGGGTTCACCGTCGGTCGAGGGGACCGTCGCGTAGAGCGTGCCGCCGCAGCCGGCCAACAAGAGCGTTGCCGCCAATCCGACTGTCCACCCGGTGCGCGGCAGGTTCAGATTCATGATCGTAGTCATCATCAATTCTTTTCGTCCATGAAACCGTTGCTCCAATGTGCGCCTTCGCAATACGGCCTGTTCTTCGAGCCGCTGCAACGGCACAGCGTGAAGTGCTCGCTCGACACGCCGGCGTTTTGCGGCTGGTCAATCTGGACGTGGCGATTCGAGGCACCGCGCCGCCCTTGCGCGGGACCCGGTTCACCGCCGGACTGCGTGGCTGAAACACGATGTCCAGCGGCGCCCAAGGCTCGCGCGCCGGTTTGCGCTCCCGGTACAGCGCCAAGTTGCGCTCTGCCAGCGCTTTGGCGTGCGGGCGTTGTTGCATCTTCTCCCAGGCCACCAGCGCCTCGCGCTGCAGCTTTTGCGCAAGCTCGAAGTCACCGGCCTCCGCCAGCGCCATCGCATAACTTTCGCCGATCTCCGGGCTCTGCGTCGCGTCGAACAGTTCGCGCCCCAGCTGCCGGGCGCGCGAACCGTCGCGAACCGTCGCCTCCGGCGCTGCGGCGAGCAGGCGCACGAGCGCGTTGGACATGCCGATATCGCGCGGGTCGGCGACCAGGCCTTGCTCGAGCTGCGCTCTGGCCTGACCGTAGCGCCCCGCCTTGACTTGTGCAAAGGCCAGCGACAGGCGCGTGCGCGGCGACGCTTGCTGCGCCAGCGCCTCGGTGTAGACGCGGATCGCGGTCTCGACGTCACCGCT
Source organism: Burkholderiaceae bacterium (assembly GCA_040081145.1). Lineage (GTDB taxonomy): Bacteria > Pseudomonadota > Gammaproteobacteria > Burkholderiales > Burkholderiaceae_C > JAEMQF01. Next base: position 493 of record JBEBHW010000488.1, on the reverse strand, counting down.
GCGCAGCGTCGCGTCGGCAAGGTACAGGCGCGCCTGCTGATGTCGCGGGTCGCGCTCGAGAATCGCCGTGTACAGGGCGCGCGCGTCGGCGTCGCGCCCTTGGCGGTCGCACACGACGGCGAGGCTGAACTGGGCGACCGGATTGTCTGCGTCGATCGCGAGCGAGCGTCGCAGCGCTTGCTCGGCGGGCTCGAGCTGTGCCAGATTCGCCAGGGAAATTCCCCAGTTCGCCAGCGTCGCTGCGTCATTCGGTTGCGACTGCACCGCAGCTTCGAACGCCTGCGCGGCGAGGTCGTATCGGCCCTGGCTGCCGTAGCGCTGGCCGCGTTGCACGAGCGCGCGCGACGTCGCCGCCTTGTCCGCGAGCGCGCGCGCCAGTGGATCGGGAACGCCGGGTTCGGGCGCGTCGGGCGAGAAGCCGCGCAGCACCGCCTCGGCCTTGCCTGGCTCGCCGGCGGCGCGCCAGGCGCTGGCCAGGGGCTGGCGCAGCCGC
>JBEBHW010000016.1:0-15178 GCA_040081145.1 Burkholderiaceae bacterium | reverse complement strand
TCCGTGAACAGCGCGTATTCCTCATTCGCACTGAACTTGTAGCGCGCCGGGTGCGCGATCACCGCCATGCCGCCGGCACCCGTGATCCAGGTCACAGCGTCGCGCAGCGACGCCCAGCGGTGCGGCACGTAGCCCGGCTTGCCCTGCACCAGGTACTTGCGAAATACTTCCTGGGTGTCGTGGCACACGCCGGTGGCGACGAGAAAGCGCGCGAAATGGGTGCGCGACATCAGGTCCGGGTTGCCGACAAAGCCGAGCGCGCCCTCGAACGCGCCGGGAATCCCCACTTTCGCGAGGCCGTCGGCCATCTCGAGCGCACGCGCGCGCCGGCCGTTGCGCGTCGCCGCCAAGCCGGCGCGCAAGGTGGTGTCGTCGGTGTCGACTCCCAGGCCGACGATGTGCACGGTCGTGTCGGCGAAGGAGACGGAAATCTCGGTGCCGGTGAGATAAGGCAGGCCGAGGTCGAACGCAGCCTGGCGGGCGCGCTGTTGGCCGCTCACTTCGTCGTGGTCGGTCAGAGCCCACAATTCGACGCCGTTGGCTTTGGCGCGCGCCGCAACGGCTTCGGGGGACAGCGTGCCGTCAGACACGTCGGAGTGGCAATGCAGGTCAGCGTTCATCCAGGGGCATCGATCAGCGAAGCCACATTCTAGGGTTCACCCTCGATGAAGTGCCGCGAGGAGCCGCGATGACCCTGCTGCAAGTGCGCGGAGTTGCGCAGTCGCGACCGCCGCGATCAAGGGGTGTTCCGCAGCGCCCGCCCCGCCGCCTTGTCGGTGAGCAGCGCGCGCGGTCGGAGCGGGGTTCGCAGCCCGTGCCACCTCCGGAATGGGTGGTGCAAATAGTGCCGGATTTTGCTGCTTTTGCTACAGCGCACGCCGCAGGGTCTGGCAAAGTCAGGCAAGCTGACAGACATGATTCTCGACCGTTGCCCCGCCGCCCCCGCCTTGGACCGGGCAACGCCCAAAGCGCCATGAAGTCGCTTCCTTACTCGGCTGGTGGTCAGCCGCGCCTGGGGTCTCGGCTGGTCCAAGCGGTGCTGCTCGCGTCGGGCGCCGCGTTGATCGCCGCGGCTGTCGGATTGAACGGGTTCGCCTACTTCACGTTGCGCAATTCGCTCGTCGAAAGTCTCAAGGTCGAAGCGGTGCTGACCGCCGATCACGCTGCACGACCCATGATCGACGGCGATCGCAAAACAGCGGCTCGCGAATTGGGTTGCGTGCAGGCGTCGCCGATGCTGCTGGGCGCGGCACTGTTCGACGCGTCGGGGGCGTTCTTTGCCAACCACATTCCGGCGTCGCGCGTCGACCCGCGGCATCCCGTCAATCTCGGGCCGCTGGCGCTGGGCGAGGTCGAGTTCAGCGGGTCGCAAGTGCGCGTGGCGCAGCCCGTCATGCTGGAGGGTCGCGCGGTCGGCCACATCGTCGTCGCGGCGAGCCTGGCCGGGCTGTACCGGAACATCGTGTCGTTCATCGGCGTGAGCGTGATCGTCGTGCTTGCAGCGATGACGCTCGCCTACTTGCTCGTGATCCGCATCCGCCGCGAGATGGACGCCTCGGAACACCGGCTCGACACCCTTGCCTACGTCGACCCGGTGACCAAGCTGCCGAATCGGCATGCCGCCAACGCCCAGATTCAGCGTCTGATCGATCGCGTCGGCAAAGACAGCGAAGGTTTCGCGCTGATGCTGCTCGACCTGGACAATTTCAAGATCGTCAACGACACGCTCGGCCACCCCACCGGCGACGACTTGTTGAAGGCACTGGCGGAACGCCTGACCGAACAGATGCCACGCGGCGACATGGTGTTTCGTTATGGCGGCGACGAATTCCTCATCCTGTCGGAAGGCTATCGCGCGCCCGAGCACCTGCGCCTGATCGGCCAGTTCGCCTTGTTGACGCTGGACATGCCGCTCACCGTGGGCCCGCACGAGCTCCAGGTGCGCGGCTGCGTCGGCGTTGCGCAGTTTCCGCGTGACGCCACGGACGCGTCGAGCCTGGTGCGCGCCGCGGACACGGCGATGTACCGCGCCAAGAGCCTGGGCAAGAACACGAGCGCCGTGTTCGAGGCCGACATGGACCACACCGCCAAGCGCCGCGTGCGCATCGACGGCGAACTGCGGCGCGCCGTCGCGCGCAACGAATTGCACTTGCAATACCAGCCCATCGTCGACCTGATCAGCGGGCGCATGGTGGGCGTGGAAGCGCTGGTGCGTTGGAACCACCCCGACCTGGGAATGATCGCCCCGGCCGAATTCATTCCGGTTGCCGAAGACAGTGGCCTGATCGGCGAGATCGGGCAATGGGTTCTGCACACAGCGTGCGCACAAATGCACGAATGGCACTCGGCGGGCCACTTGGGCCTGTATGTGGCGATCAACGTCTCGGAGCGCCAGCTCAAACGCGGCCTGGTGCGCCAACTCGACGAAGCGCTTGTCGCCTCGGGGTTGGACCCGAGTTGCATCGAGCTCGACATCACCGAGAAGTCGCTGGTGGACAACATCGAAGCCGGAATCGCCCAGTTAAAGCTGCTCAAGGAGCGTGGCGTCAAGTTGTCGATCGACGACTTCGGTACCGGCTTCACGTCGCTCAACTACGTGAAACGCCTGCCGATCGACAAGCTCAAGATCGACATGACCTTTGTCAAGGATTTGCCGACCAGCGCCAAAGACGCAGCGATCGCGACGACGATTGTCTCGCTGGCGCAGGGTCTGAACCTGAAAGTCGTGGGCGAAGGCGTGCAGAACCAGTTGCAGCACGAGTTTCTACGCAACCTGGGCTGCCATTTCGCTCAGGGATATCTGTACAGCCGGCCGGTGACGGTGGACCGCATGACGCGCTTTCTCGCGCAGCGTCTGGCCGAGTCGGAAGAGGCCGAGAGCAACCACTGGCCCAATGTCTCGTCGGCGCTCTCGCCGATCACGGTGCATTGAGGTGGGCAAATTGCGCCCGCCTCAGCTGCTCGCCTGCACCAGCATCTGCACGCGTTCGCGGCCGTTGTATTCGTCCACGCTGAGCCGGTAGGCGAGGCGCACGCGCGCGGCAAGCGGCTCGGTGCGGCCGAACCAGATCGCCTCAACCGCCGTGCCGCCCAGGCGCAGGCCCAGCTTCAAGTGGCGTTCGCCGACAATGCGTTGCGACAACACCTCGACCTCGTCGCAAAACAGCGGCGGCTCGAAGGCCTGGCCCCAGACCTGCGCCGCAAGCAGGTGCACGGTCTGCGGATTGAAATATTCGACGGGCAGTGGCCCGTCGGTCAGCAAGGTTCGCGACAGCGTCGCTGCGTCCAGCCACTCGCTCGCGACTTGCTGCAACGCGGCGTCAAACGTCGCGAGTTGCGCTGCGTCGATCGTGCAGCCAGCCGCCATCGCATGCCCGCCGAAACGTTTCAGCACGCCGGGGTGGCGCTTGGCGACGAGGTCGAGCGCGTCGCGCAAGTGAAATCCCGGGATCGAGCGGCCCGAGCCTTTGAGCAGCCCGTCCTGGCCGCGCGCGAAGATGAACGTCGGGCGGTGCACGCGGTCTTTCAGGCGCGACGCGACGATGCCGACCACGCCTTCATGGAAGCCGACGTCGAACAGCGCCAGCGCACTCGGCGGATCGCCTTGCGGCATGAGCGCGTCAAGCAGCAGCTCCGCTGATTCACGCATGCCGGTCTCCAACTCGCGCCGGTCCCGATTGATACCGTCCAAGGTGCGCGCAAGCTCTGCGGCGCGCGCCGCATCGTCGGTCAGCAGGCACTCGATGCCGAGCGTCATGTCCGACAAACGCCCCGCCGCGTTGATGCGCGGCCCCAGCGCAAAGCCGAAGTCCCCGGCGCTGGCGTGGCGAGGTTCGCGGCTCGCCACACTGAACAGCGCAGCGACGCCCGGTTGCATCTGGCCGGCGCGAATCCGCTTCAAGCCCTGCGCGACGAGGCGCCGATTGTTCGCGTCGAGCTTGACGACGTCGGCCACCGTGCCGAGCGCCACCAGGTCGAGCAGGCTGTCCAGGCGCGGCTGGTTCAGCGCGGTGAAAGCGCCGCGCTCGCGCAGCACGCTGCGCAGCGCGAGCAGCACATAGAACATCACGCCCACGCCGGCGAGGTTTTTGCTCGCAAAGGCGCAGCCCGGCTGGTTCGGATTCACGATCACGTCGGCGGCGGGCAGCACGATTTCATCGTCGCGCAGCGCCGGCAGGTGATGGTCGGTGACGAGCACGCCCAGGCCGCGCTGCTTGGCGTGGGCCACGCCTTCCAGGCTGGCGATTCCGTTGTCCACCGTGACGAGCACGGCTGCGCCTTGTGCAATCGCCAAGTCGACGATCGCCGGCGTCAGGCCGTAGCCGTGCACGGCGCGGTCCGGCACGACGTAGCGCAAGGTCTCGCGCGGCGCGCCGAGCAAGACCAGGCCGCGCAGCGCGACGGCGCAGGCGGTGGCGCCGTCGCAGTCGTAGTCGGCGACGATGCAGAGAACCTGGCGCGCGGCCATCGCGTCGGCAAGGTAAGCGCCGGCGGCTTGCGCACCCAACAGTTCCGTCGGTGGGATCAGCTTCGCCAGCGCGTCGTCAAGCTCGTCAGGGCTGCGCAGGCCGCGCGCCGCGAACAGACGCGCGAGCAGCGGGTGCACGCCCGCCTGCTCGAGTGCCCACGCGGCACGCGGCGGCGCGTCGCGCAGTGCCAGCCTGGGCTCGCCGGCACTCGGGCGCTGCACCGGCGTGGTGCTCACAAGGCCTCCAGCAGCGCTGCGGGCGATGCGCTGCGCCAACGGCTTGCGACGCGGCTCCACAGCGACCGCGTGTGCGCCTCGAACGCCTGGGCGTGACGCTCGCCGCAGAGCGTCAAGGCAATTTGTTCTCCGGTTGCACAACGCTGCACGAGTTCGGCGAGCGGCCCGGCGTCCAGCGCCTGCCAGGCCTCGGCCCACGCGGCCCAGTCGGTGCCGAGCAGCGGCGCGCGCAGGCTGCTCTGCACCTCGACGTGGGGCACGGCCTGCGGCCGCCAGACCCCGCAGCCGCTCAGCCAAAACGAGTTCACCGCCAATTCGCCGCGGTCTTCGCGGGCCTGATTCAGGGGGTGCGTGTACAGCAGCAGTTGCACTTCGCTTTGCAGGCGCCGCAGCAAGCGCTGCGGCGGGGTTTTGGGAAGCCAGGTGTCGATGTTGCGGCCGACCGCACGGTCCAGCGATGCGCAAGGCAAGTCGGAGAGGCTTTCGTGCGCGGCGTACCAACGCAGCGGCGCGCCCCATGCGAGCGTGAAGCCCTCGCTTTCGAACAGCGTGCGCACTGCCTCGAAGAACGCTCGCGATTCGGCCTCGTCGAGCGCCAGCGAGGCGGGGTCGAGCAGCGTCACGTGGTCGCGCCCGGCGCTCCAGTGCGTGGGAGTCAACAGGCCCCACGCGAGCCCGCCCACCGCAATGCCGTCGGCGGCAGCCGCGCGCGCAGCAAAGGGCAGGCCGCCGTCGACAAGCGGCCAGCCCCACGCGGCGGCAAGGGCGCGCTCATGCGGCGGCGACAAGGTGGTCTCGTCGCCCTCGATGCGCTCTGCCGGAGTCAGGAGTTGCAGCAGCCGGGCCAGCGCGGGCAGGCGCAGGTCGTGCAGCACGTGTGTCGCCGCCTCGCTGGGGCTCGACGCAAAGGGGATCAGAACGTGCATGCGGCGGATTATCGAGTCCGGCCCCACGCCGCCCATGCGGGCAAGCTCCTGTAGAGTCGCACCCCCATGAACCTGCCGTTCGAACTTCAAGTGGGCTGGCGCTATACGCGCGCCGGTCGCGCCGGGCGGCGCAATGGTTTCATCTCGTTCATCTCGGCGATCTCGATGCTCGGCATTGCGCTGGGCGTCGCGGCGCTCATCATCGTGCTCTCGGTGATGAACGGCTTCCAGAAGGAGGTGACGGACCGCATGCTCTCCGTGATCGCCCACGTCGAGGTCTACGAGGCACAAGGCAACGCATTTGCCGACTGGCGCGCGGTTGCCGACAAGGCGCGACGCGCGCCGCAAGTGGTGGGGGCAGCGCCCTTCATCGCCACGCAAGCCTTGATCGCGCGCGGCGACGAGATGCGCGGCGCTGTGGTGCGCGGCATCTCGCCTGCCGACGAAGCGACCGTGACGCAGATCGCCGCGCAACTGAAAGACACGACGCTCGCGCGCTTGGTGCCCGGCGGCTGGGGCATCGTGCTCGGCGTGGAACTCGCGCGCAACCTGGGCGTGCGGGTGGGCGACAAGATCACGATCGCCGCGCCAGGCGGGCAGGTCACGCCGGCGGGTTTGATTCCGCGCTTCAAGCAGTTCGAAGTGGTGGGCACCTTCGACGCCGGCCACTACGAATACGACAGCGGCCTGGCGCTGATTCACCTGGATGATGCGGCCCGGTTGTTCCGCCTGGAAGGCGCCAGCGGCGTGCAATTGCGCTTGAGAGACTTGCACCAGGCGCGCGACGTGGCGATGCAACTCGCGGTGCAGATGGGCCCCGGCGTCACGGTGCGCGACTGGACACGCACGAATCGCAACTGGTTCAGCGCGGTGCAGTTGGAAAAGCGCCTGATGTTCATCATCCTCACGCTGATCGTCGCGGTCGCCGCCTTCAACCTGGTCTCCACGCTCGTCATGACAGTCACCGACAAGAACGCCGACATCGCGATCCTGCGCACGCTCGGCGCGAGCCCACGCTCCGTGATGGGCATTTTCATGGTGCAGGGCGCTGCGGCCGGCGTGATCGGCACGCTGTCGGGCGTGGCGCTGGGGCTGCTGATCGCGTTCAACGTCGGCAGCATCGTTCCCGCGGTCGAACGATTGCTCAGTGTCGCCTTCCTGCCGAGCAGCATCTACATCATCAACCGCATGCCCAGCGAGCCGCGCCTGGACGACATCGTTCCCATCGTTGCGATTTCGTTGCTGCTGTCCTTCGTCGCGACGCTCTATCCGAGCTGGCGCGCGAGCCGCGTGGAACCCGCCGAAGCGCTGCGCCATGAGTGAGGCGCCCGGCCACGAGGGGCCCGTCATCAAGGCGAGCGGTCTGCACAAGCGCTTTGTCGAGCGCAGCGGTGAAACGCCGCTCGACGTGCACGTGCTGCAAGGCGTCGACCTGGCGGTTGCGCGCGGCGAGGCGGTGGCGATCGTCGGCGCATCGGGTTCGGGCAAGAGCACGCTGCTGCACCTGATGGGCGGTCTGGAATCGCCGAGCCAGGGCAGCGTGCAGCTCGCGGGGCGCGACTTCACGAGCATGAGTGCGGCCGAGCAGGGCGTGTGGCGCAATCGCCACCTGGGCTTCGTCTACCAGTTCCACCACCTGTTGCCCGAGTTCAGCGCGCTCGACAATGTCGCGATGCCACTGCGCATCCGCCGTCAGGACCGGCCTGAAGCACGCGAGCGTGCGGGCGAAGTGCTCGCGCAAGTGGGCTTGGCGCAGCGCGTGATGCACCGGCCGGCGCAGTTGTCGGGCGGCGAGCGCCAGCGCGTCGCGATCGCGCGCGCGCTCGTCGCCAAGCCCGATTGCGTGCTCGCCGACGAGCCCACCGGCAACCTGGACCGCGAAACCGCCGATAAGGTCTTCGCCCTGCTGCTCGATCTCGTGCACCGGCAAGGCATGGCGTTTGTGCTCGTGACGCACGACGCGGCGCTCGCTGCGCGCTGCGACCGGGTGTTGAATTTGCAGCTGGGGCGACTCGTCGAGTAGCACGGCGTCGCCTCAGGCCGCGGCGCCGGCCGTCATCGGGGTGGCGCGGGGTGCGGCGGACTTGTCCGCGCGCAGCTGATCGAGCAAGGCGTACCAGTCGAGCCTGCGCGTCACGGCCATGACCGCAGCCAGAACGAGGAACAAGAGTACCGAACCGAGCACGAGCGAGCCCTGCTCGAGCTGCAGCAGCACGTAGAGGGTGCCGAACAACGCGCCGATGCCCGAGCCGAACGCGAGCCCCGGTGTGACGCCACGCAGCACGTGCACGCCGTAATAGGTGAGCAATCCGGTGCTCGCGGCGGCGGCAGTGGCATACGACCAGCCGAAGGGCCAATGTTCCGACAGGCTCACGAGCAACAGGAAAAACACGACCAAGGCGCTGCCCACGAGCAGGTACTGGATCGGGTGCACGCGCAGGCGTTTCATGGCTTCGACCAAGCCGACCGCGACAAACGTCAGGACGATGAACAGCAGGCCGTATTTGGTGGCGCGCTCGCTCATCACGTAAGGGTTCACCGGGTCGATGAAATCGACACCCAGAGTTTCGATGCACGCCACACCACGGCGTGCGGCCGTGTCGCCCGCCGCTTCGGTCGGGGCGGCTTCGATCAGGCCTGCCGTTCCCGCCGAACACACGCCGCGACCGACGAGGAAGGCGTCGCGCGCTGTCGTCGCCAGTGCGCTGACCTGCCAGGCGGCGCTGAAGCCGGTGGCTTCGACGACGCGTTCGCTGGGCAAAAAGCGCCCGCCAAAAGACGGATGCGGCCAGTTCGACGTCAACTTGAAACTGTTCTCTTCGGCGATCGGCGTGAAAGCCAACTGCGCAGTTCCCATGAGCCCCAGGCGCAGGCTCGCCCGCAGCGGCGCGGCGTCGCTCGCGCCGGCTTGCCACGCGGCATCGGGCAGGCGCGCATGCACGCCACGCGTCAGCACGGCGTGTCCGGTTCCCGGTTGCGCGTTCAGCGTTTCGCCCTGCACCCGAAGCTCGGCGCTGCGCACGCCACGCGTGTCGCCCAGCGCAAACATCAGCGACGCGGCTTCGCACGCGATCACGCCGCCCTCGCGAAGCGGCTTGGGTGCAGCGACTTTGCCCTTGCAATGTGAACGCGCGATGAAGTGTGTGGAGACTGTGTGAAGTCGCCTTCCCTGCTGCGCGAATATTGGACACCAGATCGGCTGAGAACCCTGCGCCAACGCAGGCGTCTCGGAACGCCGTGGCTCGCTCGGACATCGATCCATCAGCCTCGCCGAAGCACAAGCCGGACCTGTCGGAGGTGTAGCGCATCAGGCCGGGATTGACGATCACGCCCGATACCATCGCCAGGCCGCCGAGGGGGTCTCGAGCACCAGGCCGTGCGCGCGCATCGCCGCGAGATGTGCTCCGCGCGCGATGAACGTGACGGCATGGCCTGCGCGGGAAAGGAGGCCGCCGAAACAACCGCCGACAGCGCCGGCGCCCATGGACCGCGATTCACGCGCTTGATGTCCTGGTTGCGGGTTTTTGCCCCGGGTTCGGGGCTCACGCCCGCGCGAAACGCATCTCGACGAGAAAGCCCGGCTCAGCGCCGGCGAAGCGCAGCGTGCCGGAGTGCAACTCGACGATCTGGCGCACGATTGCCAGGCCGAGCCCCGAGCCCTTGGTGAGCGCGGCGTCGCCTGTGGCGCTGGGTCGGGGCGTCGAGAAGAAGCGTTCCCCCAAACGCGGCAGCGCGTATTGCGGAACGCCGATGCCGTGATCGCGGACCGATAGCACGGCCTCGTGCCCTTGCGTCTGAACCGTGAGCGACACGCTGCCCCCAGCGGGCTCGAAATCGATTGCGTTGTCCAGAAGGTTGCTCAGTGCCACCTGAATCAAATCGGCGTCGCCGACGATGCATGGCGCGCCCAACGCCTTGACGTCGATGGCCACGCCGCGTTGCATCGCGCGGGCACTTGCGCCGGCCTGCGCGGCGTGCGCACAAGCGACCAGGTCGATGCGGGTGCTGCGCTCGAGTTGGCGCCTGTGCTCGAGTTTGGACAGTTCCAGAAGCCGCTCCACCAACTGGCGCAGCCGCACGCTCTGGGTCTGGATCTGCTCGGAAAAGGCTTCGCGGTCGGCTGCGGGCAAGTCGTCGCGCAGCAGCTCGGCGGCGCCGGCGATTGCCGTCAGCGGGCTTTTCAGCTCGTGCGTCAGCGCGCGCACCAGGCCTTCGATGTGCTCGCGCCCCTCCAGCCTTTCGCGCATGTCCTGCATTGCCAATGCCAACTCGCCCAACTCGCCCGACAGACGCGGCGCCGCAATGCGCTGTCCGAGTTGCACGCCCTGCGCGTAACGTCGCAGGCGCCGCACCGACCAGACGAGCCACCCTGTGATCAGACCGCCCACGGCAGCGGACACGCCGAGCAGCCAGGCGCCGCGCACCAGGATTTCGCGCTCGGCGCGCGTCACGAACTGCTGCACCGTGCTCATCGGCTTGGCGACGGTGAGAACGCCGATCACGTCGGCAGCGCCGCTGCGCACCGGCGCGGCGACGTACATGACCGACGTCGACTCGTCGCTGCGCACCTCGCGCGTTGCGCGCGCCCCGGAGCGGCCGGACAGCGTGAGCGCGACGTCGCGCCACTGCGAGTAGTCGGCGCCCGAGGCGCTGGCCGAGCCGCGGAAGCCGGAATCGAAGACGACGCGGCCCGTCGCGTCGGTGACGTAGACGCGGTAGTCGAGCGTGCGTTTGGACAGACCCCAGATTTTCGCGTCGACGGGCCGGCTCGCGTAGTCGCGAACGCGCTGCGCAAAGGGCGAGGCTTCGAGGGTCCCCATCGCCGGCAGGTGCGCCAGATCGTCGCGAACCAGTTCGGCCAGGATGTTCGCCGTGTCGACCATCAGGTCCTCCATCACCTGGCGCACGCTGGGCCGCACTTCGGCGACGAACAGGCGCAGGCCGATGAAAGCGGCGATGCCGTTGATGACAAAAAAGCCCAGCAGCACGCGCAAGCCCAGTTTCATCGCACGCGGTCAAGGCCTGGGGTCGGTATCGAGGTTCAGCGAATAGCCCATGCCGCGGTGCGTGACGATGGCGTCGACGCTCGGGCGCACCTCGCGCAGTTTCGCGCGCAGTGTCTTGATGTGCGTGTCCACGGTGCGGTCCGTGCTGTCGGCGTGCGCGCCCCAGACCGCGTCGAGCAGGGTGCTGCGCGACCAGATCCTGCCCGGAGTGCGCAGCAGCGTCGCGAGCAAACCGTATTCGATTCGCGTCAGCGTCAAGCCCACGCCGGCATAGTGGATGCGTTGGCGTTCGCCGTCGTGCGCGAAGTCGGCGGCGCCGTCGCCGCGCTTCGGCGGGTCGGTGAGCGCGCTGCGGCGCAACAGCGCGCGCACCCGAGCGCACAGTTCGCGCGGGCTGAAGGGCTTGGTCACGTAGTCGTCGGCGCCGAGTTCGAGGCCCAGCACGCGGTCCATCTCTTCGCCACGCGCCGTCAGCAGCACGATGGGCAGGCCCGGCCAGCGGCCGCGAAGCTCGCGGCACAGATCCAGGCCGCTGGCGTCGGGCAGGCCGACGTCGAGCAGCGCCGCCGCGTAGATGTCGGCACGCGTCAGCCGCTCTCGGGCTGTGCCCACGAGCAACACATGCTCGACGGCGAAACCCTCGCGCTCCAGCGCGTACGCGGTGGTTCGGGCGATCGCGGGGTCGTCTTCGAGGAGCAGCAGCTTGTTCGGCATGGCGTTCGAACCTGACATGGTTGGCAGTCTAGGCGAGGCGGCGCATCGTCCGTCGCTGCCCACCAAGAGAGGCGTGGCCTGCTCCTATACTTGTTTGCAGTTCAACGCGGATGCGGCGAGCGCTGCCGCCATCGGCAGTCATTGTGGAACCTCCAACCGTTCCTTCGGAACCCCTGACCATGCGAAATGCGCTCCGCTGTGTTGCACGCGCTGCGAGTCTGGGCGCGATGGCGCTGGCCTTGGCGGCGCACGCCGCGACGCTGCGAATCGCCAGCGCCTTCGACCCGCAGACCATGGACCCGCACGCGCTGGCGCTGCTGTACCACTCGCGCGTCGCGTACCAGATCTACGACTCGCTGCTGAATCGCGACGAGCAGTACCGGCTCGAGCCGTCGCTGGCGCTGTCGTGGCAGGCATTGACCCCGACGACGTGGCGCTTCAAGCTGCGCCCGGGTGTCACGTTTCACGACGGCACGCAGTTCACAGCAGACGACGCGGTGTTTTCGATCGAACGCGCCCTGGCTGCACCCTCGCAGCGCAGCTTTCAGCTGAAAGGCGTGACGGGGGCGCGCAAAGTCGATCCGCTGACGCTGGACATCCTGCTCGAAGCGCCCGACGCCGTGTTGCCCGAGAAGCTGCCATTCATCTCGATGATGAGCCGTGCCTGGGCCGAGCAGAACAAGGTTGAACGCGCGCAAGACTTCAACGGCAAGCAGGAAACCTTTGCGGTGCGCAACGCCAACGGCACAGGCCCGTTCCGCTTGGAGCGCTACGAGCCCGACGTGCGCGTCGTGCTCAAACGCAACGCCGCGTGGTGGGGCTGGAGCGAGAAGCGCTCGGGCAACGTCGACGAAGTCGTGTTCCTCGCGATCAAGACCGACGCGACGCGCATCGCCGCACTCATTTCCAAGGAAGTCGACATGGTGCTCGACCCGGCGCTGCCCGACATCGACCGGCTCAAGACCGACACGTCGATGCGCGTGCTGCAGTCGCCCGACCTCGGCCAGCAATACATGACCTTCGACCAGGCGCGCGACGAGTTGGAGGGCAGCGACGTGAAGGGCCGCAACCCGTTCAAGGACATTCGCGTGCGACGCGCCGTGTACCACGCGATCAACGCCGAATTGATCGTGAAGAAAGTGCTGCGTGGGCACGGCACGCCCACCGGCGGATTCTTGTCGTCGCGCGTCGACGGCTCGCCGCCTGAGCTGGACCAACGCCTGCCGTTCGACCCGGGGAAGGCACGTGCGTTGCTGCACGAGGCCGGCTACCCGAACGGGTTTTCCGTGACCCTCGATTGTGTGAACGTGGCGTGGCGCGAAGCGGTGTGCCAGGCCGCCACGGCGATGTTGACTCAGGTCGGGATTCGCACGACCCTGCGCTCGTCGCCGACGAATCAGTTCTTCCCCAAGCTGAGCCAAGGCACGGCGAGCTTCATCGAATTCGGCTGGACGCCCTCGCCCGACGCGTGGGCATCGCTGAACGGCCTGTTCCGCACTTTCGACAAGAGCGGCCTGGGCACGTTCAACGCCGGGCGCTACAGCAACCCGAAACTCGATGCGCTGATCGACAGCATGCGCAACGAACCCGATCTGACGCGCCGGCGCGCGATGGTCGCCGTGGCGCTGCGCGTCGTCGGCGAAGAATTGCCCTTTGTGCCGTTGTATCGGCGCACCGTGACGTGGGCGATGCAGAAGAAGATTCAGGCCCTCCAGTGGCCCAACGACACGATCGAGCTGCGCTGGGTGCGGGTTCAATAGTCGAGGTCGCCGAAGTGAATTTGACAGATTGAGAGTGGATCCCGGCGTTCGCCGGGATGACTGGCCAAGGGCAACGTTATGAGCATCACGAAGTTTTCTTTCCCGACGACGATCCACTTCGGCGCGGGCGCGCGCCATCTGGTGGCAGCGCAACTGCGCGAGCAGGGGCTGAGGCGGCCGTTGATCGTCACCGACAAGGGGCTTGCCGCGCTGCCCTTGATCGCGACGGTGCAAGCCGAGATGCAGCAGGGTGGCCTGGAGGTTCAGGTCTTCGGTGGCGTGTTCGGCAACCCCACCGCGAGCCAGGTGATGGCCGGCGCCGCGGCGTACCGGGTGCATCGTGCCGACTGCGTGGTCGGTGTGGGCGGCGGCGCGGCGCTGGACGTGGCCAAGGTCGTCGGCCTCATGGCCACGCACCCCGGCGACGTGATGGAGTACGTGTGGGACCACCCCCAGGTGCGCCCGATCACGCAGGCCTTGCCGTATTTCGTTGCGCTGCCCACCACATCGGGAACTGGCAGTGAAGTCGGTCGCAGCAGCGTCATCAGCGAAGAAGACACGCACGTCAAGCGCGTCGTGTTCTCCGCGTCGATTCTCGCGACAGTCGTTTTTGCCGACCCGCAGTTGACGCTCGGCCTGCCGCCGAGCGTGACTGCGGCGACGGGAATGGACGCGCTCACGCACAACGTCGAGAGTTACCTGTCGCCTGCCTACCATCCGCTGTGCGACGGGATTGCGCTGGAGGGCGCGCGAATCGCAGCGAGGTCGCTCGCCACTGCGGTGCGCGACGGCAACAACCTGGCCGCGCGCAGCGACATGATGATGAGCTCCATGATGGGCGCGATCGCGTTCCAGAAAGACCTCGGCGCGGTGCATTCGTGTGCGCACGCGCTGGGCACAGTGAACAACTTGCACCATGGCTTGGCGAACGCGCTCATGATCGAACCCGTGCTCGCCTGGAACTTCGAAGCCGTGCCAGGCAAGTTCAACGAATTGGCGCATGCGTGCGGCGTGAAGGGCGGCGGCGCAGCGTTCGTCGCGTGGCTCGGGCAACTCAAGGCGCAGATCGGCATCACGACTCGCCTGGCGCAACATGGCGTGAAGACCGAGCACCTGCCGCGGCTGGTGGAACTGGCCAGCGCCGACATTTGCCACCAGACCAATCCCCGCCCGTGCACGCCGACTGACTTTGAGCGGCTGTTCAAGGCGGCACTGTGAAAATACGAGCTTGCCCATGACCAATCAACTGCAAACCATCAGTCCCATCGACGGTGCCGTGATCGTGCGCCGCGCCTATGCCAGCGCCGAGCAAATGCACGCGGCCCTGGAGAGCGCTGCAACAGCGCAGTTGGCGTGGCGGGCCGTGCCCGTCGCGCAACGCGCCAGCGCGGTCAGCAAGGGCGTCAACGCCTTTGTCGCGCGCAAGGCCGAAATTGCCGAAGAGTTGACGCGCCAGATGGGCCGGCCGCTGCGCTACACGCCCGGTGAAGTGGGCGGGTTCGAGGCGCGCGCGCGGCACATGATCTCGATTGCGGCAGAGGCCTTGCAAGACGTCGTGCCGGCAGAGCTGCCGGGCTTCAACCGGTTCATCCGGCGCGAGCCGCTGGGGGTGGTGCTCGTGATCGCACCGTGGAACTACCCGCTGCTCACCGCGGTGAACGCTGTCGTTCCGGCGCTGATGGCGGGCAACGCCGTGCTGCTCAAACATTCGGCGCAGACGCCGCTTGCCGCCGAGCGAATTGTCGAAGCGTTTGCGCAGGCAGGCTTGCCGGAGGGGCTGCTGCAATTCATCCACACCGACCACGAAGGCACCCATTCGCTGATCAAGGCGGCACAGGTCGACGGTGTCTGTTTCACGGGTTCGGTCGTGGGCGGCGCTGCGGTGGAGCGCGCGGCGGCCGGGCGTTTCATCCAGGTGGGCCTGGAGCTGGGTGGCAATGACCCGGCGTATGTGCGCGCCGACGCGCGGCTGGATCACGCCGTGGAAACCCTCGTCGACGGCGCGTTCTTCAACTCCGGGCAGAGCTGCTGCGGCATCCAGCGCATCTATGTGCAGCGCTCGGTGTA
>JBEBHW010000487.1:0-3619 GCA_040081145.1 Burkholderiaceae bacterium | reverse complement strand
TGCGCGAAGACTTCGCTGTCGGCGTGCAGCACTTTGCTCACGCCGGCGACCTTCGCCGCGGCGGCGCACGCGGCAGCGCTGCCCGAGCCCGCGACGAGCACGTGAACTTCGCTGCTGCATAGCGCAGCGGCGGTCACGGCGTTGCGCGTGGCAACTTTCAGAGAAACGTTGTCGTGCTCGGCAATCACGAGAGCAGCCATGTCAGATCACCTTCGCTTCGTTTTTCAATTTGGCCACGAGCGTGGCGACGTCGGGCACCTTGACACCTGCGCTGCGTTTGGGCGGGTCGCTCACCTTCAGGGTCTTGATGCGCGGCGCCACGTCGACACCCAGGTCTTCGGGCTTGTACACGTCCATCGTCTTTTTCTTCGCCTTCATGATGTTGGGCAGCGTCACGTAACGCGGCTCGTTCAGGCGCAGGTCGGTCGTGATCACCGCCGGCAAGGAAATGCTGAGCGTCTCCAGGCCGCCGTCGACTTCACGCGTAACGCTGGCTTTGCCGTCGGCGACTTCGACTTTCGAGGCAAACGTCGCTTGCGCCAGGCCGGCGAACGCGGCGAGCATTTGGCCGGTTTGATTGCAGTCGTCGTCGATCGCCTGCTTGCCCAAGATCACCAGGCCAGGCTGCTCTTTGTCGATCAGCGCCTTGAGCAGCTTGGCGACGGCCAGTGGTTGCAGCTCCACCGCCGTCTCGACAAGAATCGAACGGTCCGCGCCGATCGCCATCGCCGTGCGCAAGGTCTCCTGGCACTGCGTGACGCCGCACGACACGGCGATCACTTCGGTGGCCACACCCTTCTCGCGCAGCCGCACCGCCTCTTCGACGGCAATCTCGTCGAAGGGGTTCATGCTCATTTTCACGTTGGCAATGTCGACGCCGCTGCCGTCGGACTTGACGCGCACCTTGACGTTGTAGTCGACGACGCGTTTCACCGCGACGAGAATTTTCATCTCCTGCACTCCTGTGGGTTCTGTGGGCCGTTGAGTCCGGCTGGTCTGCTCAGGGCGAATTCTAGTGACCGCCGCCGCGCGCCTTCGCCGCAGCGACGCCGCGCTGCACGTTCATCGGAATCAGCAGCACCAGGCCGATGACGAAGAACACCGCCGTCGAGGCGATCGCCAGGCGATGATTGCCACGCGTCAGCCACGTCACGAGGCCATACGTCACCGGCCCGATGATGGCCGCCAGGCGCGTCGCGAAGGTCCACAGGCCAAAGAACTCGGCGAGCTGCAAGCGCGGCGCAAGCGCTCCGGCCATCGCGCGCCCTGCCGACTGGCTCGACCCCATGCACAAGCCGGCAATGACGGCGGCCACCCAGAACAGCGTGGCGCTTTGCGCGACCGCCGCGAGCACCGTCATGACGATCCAGCCGAACAAGGTGAGCGCGAGCGCCGACTTGTGGCCCACCCGGTCCTGGTAGGCGCCGAAGATGAATGCGCCGAGCGCTGCGGCGATATTGACGAGGAACACGAGCATCATCGTCTCGGCCTGCTTGAAACCGAGCACCTGTTCGGCGTAAACCGCGGCAAGCGCAATCACGACGGAGATGCCCGCCTGGTACGCCGAGCCGCACGCGAGCAACCACACAAAATCGACATGCTCGCGCGCGCGCTGCCACGTCTGCCCAAGGCGCCTCAGCGCTGCGCCGACGCCACCGCCGGTCGCCTCCACCGCGGCCTGCGGCACGGCACGCTCAGGCAAAAGCGCGAACGTCGCGAGCGACGCGGTACCGTACACCGCCGCGGTAATGATCATCGTCACCGGAACGAACTGCGTCGCCGGAATGCCCTGGCCCTGCGCCCACAACACGTAGGCCAGGCACAGCCCCAGCGACAACATGCCGCCGAAGTAGCCGAAGCTCCAGCCCCAGCCCGAGACGCGCCCCATCGATTCGCGCCGCGCCAGCTCGGGCAAGAATGCCGCAGTCAGCGATTCGCCGTAAGCGTAGAAGATGTTCGAGACGACGATCGCCGCAAACGCCAGCGCCACGTCACCCTGGCCCACCCACGCCAGCGCGAGCGTCGAGATCACGCACCCCGCCGTCGTGAACATCAGCAAACGCTTCTTCGCGGCGCGCAGGTCGGCATAGGCGCCGATCGCCGGCATCGAGAGCATCACGATCAGGCTGGACAAGCCCATCGCCAGCGTCCAGGCGAGCGTCGCCCACTGCGCGTTGTTCGCGGCGACACTGACGAAGTAGGCGTTGAACACCGCCGTCAGCACGACCGTCGTGTAGCCCGAGTTGGCGAAGTCGTACATCGCCCAACCGAAGACCTCGCGCTTGCGCACGCCGTCGTTGAGGGCTTCCTGCGGGAACAGGGCCATGCGGCCTCCGATGCAGTGGGAGAAAGAGAGGCTCCGGCAGCCGGATGACACCCTCAGAACAGGTGGTGCCCGAGACGGGAATCGAACCCGTACGCCCTCTTTCGAGCAGCGGCGGATTTTAAGTCCGCTGTGTCTACCAATTTCACCACCCGGGCGGGCCAGGGATTATCAGCCGCACAAGAGCTGCACCGCGCCCCACCCAAGGACTCTCGACCTCACCTTGGCGCATGGTTGAGATCGGCCTTGCTATCGCGCCGACCGAGAGAAGTGCCCGAATCGCGGCGCAACCCAAACACAGGCCGCAACCCGCGGACGCGGCGCACGCACTCGTGGCCGAGGAAGGCGAAGGCGAACGTTCCGGCAACCAGCAGCACCGCTTCAACGCCGGGCGCAATCGACCAGGGCGAGAGCGCGTGGGCGAGCAGAATCGTCAGCGTCTGGTGCAGGATGTACACCGGGAACACCGCGTCAGTCAGATAGCGGCGCGCTGGCGCGTCGACGTTCAAGTGACGCCGTGCGAAACCGAGCGCGGCGACGACGGCACACCACTGCTGCACGCTGTAAAGCAGCACGCGCAGCAGCGCTTGCCAGACGTCGTTCGCACCGGGCTGCACGGTCCCGAACACGAGCTGCGCCCAAGCCATCAGCGCGCCAATCAGGGCGGGCCAGCGCAAGGCCTGCATGCGAACCGCGAGTCCGGGCGCCATGGCCAAGACGGCGCCAAACACGAACATGGCGAGGTACTGCGAGTGCAGAAACCAGTCGCCAACGAGCGCGTGCGTCGCGGGAAAGCGGCCGCTCAAGGCCGAGCGCGTCAGTACCAGGAGCGCGATGGGCACGACGATGAGGCCCACTGCGCGAAGCGCCGGCGCTGCTGCCGCGGCCAGCCTTTCCAGCCCCCGAGGCCACAGACGCAGCGCGCCCCAGAGCAACAGCGTGTAGACGAACAGGTAAGGCAAGTACCACAAGTGATTCCAGGTCGGCAGGATCAGGCACGCGCCGTTGGCACGGCAAAAGCCGCCATAGCCCGTCAGATACAGGCGCATGAAGTCAAAGTAGTTGCCCGGATAGGCGAAGCGCTGAACGACTTCCAGGTAAGACTGCGGCGGCACGATGACGAGCACGCCGAAGAGCAGCGGCCAAAGCAGCCTGGCGGCGCGCTCGCGCAGCAAAGCGGCGCTGGCACCACTGCGACGCAGCATGAACGCGCTCGCCGCGCCTGAAATCAGGAACAGCAAGTCCATGCGCCAAGGCGAGATCAGGCGCATCCACGGCTCGACCGCGCTGCTGGCA
>JBEBHW010000486.1:0-3621 GCA_040081145.1 Burkholderiaceae bacterium | reverse complement strand
GCCGGGTTGGGGCTCGAGCCCTTCGATGCGAAGTTCAACGGCGCTTACTTGAAGTCGCAATTGCGCTCGCGCAGCATCAACGTCAAGCAAGCGCTCTTGTCGGGAAGCATCGTCGTGGGCGCGGGCAACATCTACGCTTGCGAGGCACTTTTCGAGGCGGGCATTGACCCGCGCGTGCGAAGCATGAAGCTCAGTCTGGCGCGGTGCGAACGCCTCGCGGTGGCGATTCGCGGCACGCTGGCGCGGGCGCTGGACCTGGGAGGTTCGACGCTGCGCGACTTTCGCGACGCGCACGGCACGGCCGGAGAATTTCAACTTCATGCGAAGGTCTACGGCCGCGAAAATCAAGCCTGCGTGAGTTGTTCGGCGCCGATCCGCCGCATCGTGCAGGGCCAGCGTGCCACTTACCTTTGCCCGAGGTGCCAACGCCGCTGACGCCAGGTCAGCGAGGCGGCGTGTCGCCGCTGCAGCTCCGGCGCAGCCTTGACCCCCGAAATGAAGGGTGGCTTGGCGTGCAGCGATAGGCCCGCGAGCACCCCTTGCCGTGCATTAGTGCCGATGCGAACAACGTGAGCACCTGTGTCGTGCGCTCAATTCTGTGAGGCTTGCGCTAGCATGGTCCATCGGCAAGTTTCCCTGGGCAATGCGTTGCACATGAACCAATCTTTCGCTGGCAGTCTCGACGCCCTGGGCGGTTGGCGTGGGTCGCTTGTCGAGCGATTGGACGAGCTCGCGCAGTTCCTGACCATCAACGGCCTCATCGACGAGCCGACGCAGGAACAAATCAATTTGCTGCGGACCCGCATGGGCAGCGACAAGTTGATCGTCGCCTTCGTCGCCGAATTTTCGCGCGGCAAGTCGGAACTGATCAATTCCATCTTCTTTTCCGACACGGGTCGGCGCATCCTGCCCGCCACACCGGGGCGCACCACGATGTGCCCGGTCGAACTCGGTTGGGATGGTCAGGAAAGCGCAGCGCTTGCGCTGTTGCCTATCGAAACCCGCCTCGAAGGGCTGTCGCTCGCCGAACTGCGCACCCAGTCGCGCGCCTGGCGCCTTGTTCCGCTGGATGTGCAGAACCCCGAGCAACTCGCCGAGTCGCTTCAGGAGGTGATGCGCACCGAATGGATGAGCAAGGAGCACGCGCAGGAACTCGGCTTCTGGAGCGAAGATCGCCCGGAAGACAACCCGCCTCTGGATGACCTCGGCCGCGTCCAGGTGCCGGCATGGCGCCACGCCCTGATCAACTACCCGCACCCGCTGCTGCGCCAGGGCCTCGTGGTGCTCGATACGCCGGGCTTGAACGCGATCGGTGCCGAGCCCGAGCTGACCTTGAGCTTGTTGCCCACCGCCCACGCGACTGTCTTTGTCTTGGGCGCTGACACCGGCGTCACGAAGTCCGATCTGGCGATCTGGCGCGACCACCTGGGCACAAACCCCTTGGCGCGTTTCGTCGTCTTGAACAAGATCGATTCGCTGAACGACCCGCTGCTTTCCCCCGAGCAGGTGGCAGAGCAGATTCAGGTTCAGGCGCGCGACGCGTCGCGCTTGCTCGACATTCCGGTGGCGCGCGTTTTCCCGCTTTCGGCGCGTCTGGCGTTGACTGCGCGAATCAGCGGCGACGCGCAGGGGCTTCGCGACAGCCGCCTGCCCGCACTCGAAGAAGCGCTGAGCGCCCAACTCCTGCCGCATCGCAGAGAGGTTCTCGAACAACTGGTCCTGAGCACGACGCTGCAGATCGAGACGCAGATCGCGCGGCGTCTGGTCGACGGCCGGCGCCAGCTGTCCGAACAGTTGCTCGAGCTGCGTGGCCTGCGCGGCAAGAACAGCTCCAAGGTGCTGGTCATGCTGCACCGCGTGGACGTGGAAATCCAGGAATTCGAGCAGTGCAGCGTGCGCTTGCAGGCGATGCGCACCGTGCACAGCCGCATCCTCAAAGACATGCTCGTGGAGTTGTCCACGGATCGCGTTCAAGAAGAAGTCACGAAGATGCAAGACTCGATCAAGGGCAGCGTCTTGAACCTGGGCGCGAAGAAGGCCTTTGTGGCGCTGTGCAAGAACCTGAACACGATGCTCGGCAACGCCCAGCAGCGCTGCGTCGAAACGCGCGAAATGTTGGAGGCGTCGTTCTCCAAACTCAACGCCGAATTCGGCTTCAGCCTGGCGCTGGCCAAGGGCCCGGATCTGGACCGCTTCGTTCGCGAGCTGGCGCTGATCGAGCGCAACTACATGCAGTATTTCGGACTCACGCAGGCCTTGCGCCTGTCGCAGCCGAAGTTCATGGACCAGTTTCGCCGCATGCTCGTGTCGCGGCTGCGCGTCGTGTTCGAAAACGCAAGCGGCGAAATCGAACTCTGGAACAAGACCGCCTCGGGCCAGGTCGATTCGCAATTGCGCGAGCGGCGTCGCAGCTTCCGCCACCGCCGCGAGGCACTCGAGCGAATTCAATCGGCCTCGGGCGACCTGGAGCAACGCATCGGCGAACTCGAAGGTCAGGACCAGCGCTCGCAACATCTGCTCAGCCGTGCGACGGAACTCGCGGCGACCTTGCGCAGCGAGGCGTGCAAGGTGCCGGCAGGAACCGCAGCCACGCTGGACTTCGTCTTGCCCGAGCCCGCCGAAGCGATGCCCGCGCCGCGCCTGCGCATGGCGTAATCTGCGGCCGGCTGCGGCTTGTGGTGCGCTCGTCGTCGTTCGCCGGGCGCATCGTCCAGTGGCAGCGCAGCCACGGGCGCCACAGCTTGCCTTGGCAACACACACGCGACCCCTATCGCGTGTGGTTGTCGGAAATCATGTTGCAGCAGACCCAAGTCGCGACCGTGCTCGCTTACTACGAGCCCTTTCTCCAGCGATTTCCGAACGTCACTGCGCTGGCGGCGGCGCCTCTGGACGACGTCCTGGGCCGGTGGAGCGGCCTGGGCTATTACAGCCGTGCGCGCAACTTGCACCGCTGCGCGCGTGTCGTCGCGCAGGAGTGGGGAGGGGCTTTCCCGACGACAAGCACGGAGCTCGCACACCTGCCCGGTATCGGCCGCTCCACTGCGGCGGCGATTGCAGCGTTCTGCTTCGGCGAGCGCGTCGCAATCCTGGACGGCAACGTCAAGCGCGTCTTGGCGCGTGCGTTTGGATTCGACGGCGATTTGTCGCAGGCGCGCCATGAGCGCGAGATGTGGGCGTTGGCCGAGTCGCTCTTGCCCGAGCACCACATCGAGTCCTACAGCCAGGGTTTGATGGACTTGGGCGCCACACTGTGCGCGTCGCGCAGTCCGGTGTGCGAGTCGTGCCCGGTCCAAGCCGGCTGCGTCGCCGCGACGACCGGAACTCAGACCGACTACCCCGTGAAATCCAGGCGCCTCAAGCGCAGCACTCGCGAGAACGCCTTGTTGCTGCTGGAGTGGCGCGGTCAGGTGTGGCTCGAGCGGCGCCCCGAGCGTGGCGTCTGGGCCGGTCTTTGGAGCTTGCCCGAATTCGATGCGGTGTCGAGCGTCGATCAGGCGAGCGCGAACTGGCCGGGCCGGGGCGACGCGTTGCCGAGCCTGGTTCACGTTCTGACGCACCTCGATTGGACTCTGCATCCGGTGCGCTGGACCTTGCCCGCGCGAACCGGCGCCGCACGGATCG
>JBEBHW010000015.1:0-15223 GCA_040081145.1 Burkholderiaceae bacterium | reverse complement strand
TTCAAACCCTGCGCTACATCGTCTTGCCGCAACTCGGCTCGGCGCTGCTCGCAGGCAGCCTGCTGGCGTTCGCGCTGAGCTTCGACGAAGTCATCGTCACCACCTTCACGGCCGGTCAGCAGACGACGCTTCCCATCTGGATGCTGCAAGAGCTGGTGCGGCCGCGCCAGCGCCCCGTAACGAATGTGGTCGCCGTGATCATCATCGCGCTGACTTTCCTGCCCATCCTCGCTGCCTACTTTCTCACCCGCGCGGACGAACCCGTGCACCGCTGAACCCGCTCAACGCCCAGAAGGAGCCTGCCATGGCGAACATCGACTTGCCGACCCAACTGTTCATCGACGGCGCATTCGTCGCCGGCGAAGGCGACGCTGAAAAAGTTCTGAACCCCGCGACCGGCGAGTTGCTCGTCGCGCTGCCCGAAGCCTCGACCGAGCAGGTGCACAAGGCGGTGTCGGCCGCGCACCGCGCTTTCGACAGCTGGTCCGAAACGACGCCGATGGAGCGCTCGCGCATGCTGCTGAAACTCGCCGACGCCATCGAGTCGCGCGGCGAGGAGTTCGCACGCGTGGAGTCGCTGAACTGCGGCAAGCCTTATGCGCGGGCGCTGGGCGACGAGATTCCTGCCGTCGCCGACTGCTACCGCTACTTCGCAGGTGCGGCGCGCTGCATGGGAGGCACGCTCGCGAACGAATACCTCGCCGGGCACACGAGCATGATCCGGCGCGACGCGGTGGGCGTGGTCGGCTCGATCGCGCCGTGGAACTACCCGCTGATGATGGCGGCGTGGAAGCTCGCCCCAGCGCTCGCCGCGGGCAACACGGTGGTCATCAAGCCGAGCGAACAGACTCCGCTCACGACGCTGCTGCTGGCCAGGGTCGCTGCGGAGATCTTCCCGAAGGGCGTGATCAACGTCATTGCCGGGCGTGGTGCGAGTGTGGGTCAACCGCTCGTCGAGCACCCGAAAGTCGCGATGGTGAGCCTGACGGGCGACGTGAGCACCGGCCGCAAGATTCTGCAGGCGGCTACCGGAACCCTGAAGCGGACCCACCTGGAGCTCGGCGGCAAGGCGCCGGTGATCGTGTTCGACGACGCCGACATTGCAGCCGTCGTCGAAGGCCTTCGCACCTTCGGCTACTACAACGCGGGGCAGGACTGCACCGCGGCGTGCCGCGTCTACGCCGGTGGCAAGGTCTACGACCGATTGGTCGCCGACTTGTCGAGCGCGGCCAAAAGCATCAAGGTCGGCATGCAAGACGATCCCGAATCGGAAATCGGCCCGCTCATCAGCGACCGCCAGCGCAACCGCGTCGCCAGCTTCGTCGAGCGCGCGCAGATGACCGGCCATATGGAAATCACCGCCGGCGGCAAGGCGCGCGCCGGTGCCGGATTCTTCTACGAGCCCACCGTCGTGGCCGGGGCGCGCCAGGAAGACGAAATCGTGAAGCGCGAAGTCTTCGGCCCGGTCGTCAGCGTGACGCGCTTCACCGACACCGAACAGGCCATCGCCTGGGCCAACGACAGCGACTATGGCCTCGCCTCAAGCGTGTGGACGCAAGATGTGGGTAAAGCGATGCGCGTCGCGAAGAAATTGCAATACGGCTGCACCTGGATCAACACCCACTTCATGCTCGTCAACGAGATGCCGCACGGCGGCATGAAGTCCTCCGGCTACGGCAAGGACATGAGCATGTATGCGCTGGAAGACTACACGGTGGCGCGGCATGTGATGGTGAAGATGTAGCTCCCGAGGTCACGCCCAGGCTCGCGGCGCCACGGTGCGACGGCGCCAACCTCACGCCCGGCGCAACCGTGACTGCTCGCGCGCGAGTTCGATGAACTCGGTCGCCGCCGGTTTGAGCCCGGAGCCGCGCCGCCACACCAGGCCGACGTCGACCGTTGGCACGTCGTCGCGCAGGCGGCGCACGTCGACGTGTTCGGCGTCGAGCGTCCACGGCCGGTAGAGGAAGTCGGGCAGCACGGCGATGCCGGCTCCGGCCCCGACGAGCGAGCGTACCGCTTCGAGCGACGAAGTGCGCAAAATCGTGCGCGGCTTCAATTGGTGGCGTGCCCACACCCCCGCCATCAAGTCGTCGATGCGGTCGGCTTCGAGCACGATCTGGTCGCACGCTGCGCACTGCGCGAGCGTGATTTCGTCGCTTGCCGTCAGCTCGTGGTTCGCCGGAAACCAGACGCGGTTCTGGCTGCGCGTGAGCGTCTCTGAGAGCATCGCCTGCGGCTCGCTCAAGGCGTTGCAGACCATGATCGCGACGTCGAGTTCCCCGTTGATCAGCAGGTGTTCGAGGAAACGCGGCGCGTCTTCCGTGACGAACACTTCCACCGCGGGGCAGTTGCGGCGGAAACGGCTGAACAGTTCGCTGAGGTAGTAGCCCGCGACGAGGCTCGTCACGCCCACGGCGAGCACGCCCTGAAGCTCGGGCGTCGTGTCGCCGCCGTGCAGGCGCAAGGCATCGGCCACCGAGGCGATGACTTTGCGCGCGCTCGCCAGAAAACGGTGCCCCTGCGGCGTGAGCGCCATGCCCTTGGAGCTGCGCTCGAAGAGGGCGCTGCCCAGTTCGGCTTCGAGCTCGAGCAGGCTCTTCGTGAGCGCGCTCTGTGCGATGTTGAGCATGCGCGACGCGGAGGCGACCGAGCCGCTCTCGGCGACGGCGATGAAGTAACGGAACTGGCGCAGGGTGACGTGGCGGTAGTTCATCGAACGCGGAGGGTTTGCCGGGGGCGCAACCGCGGTTGTAACCGATGCCGAGCCGGCTCCTGCGGCGCGCGTCCAAGGTCCGCGCCTGCGAGCCGCGTTGCGCGACAGGCGCCACAGCCAGTTGCTGCGGGCCGGGCCGCGACGCGCATACTGCGCGCTCGCAACTGCCCCGAAGCGCCTGACGCGCCGCTTCGCCCCCCGCTGATGCCCGGCTACCAGACCAAGCAGGAACAGATCGCCGTGGTCGGCGTGCCCGACTTGTCGATGCGTTCGCTGCTGGATCGCGAGCAATTCTCGGATCCGCTCGGCGAGGCCGAGCGTCTGGGCATCTCATCGGCTGCCTGGCCGCTGTTCGGCTTGCTGTGGCCATCCGGGGTGCAGCTGGCCGGGCGCCTGGCGCTGCGGCCGGTCAGCGCCACCGAACGCATCCTCGAGCTCGGCTGCGGCTTGGCCCTGGCGAGCCTGGTGGGCCACCGACGCGGCGCCGACGTGACGGCGAGCGACTGCCATCCCCTGGCAGGCGTCTTCTTGCGCGAGAACCTGCGCCTCAACGCGCTGCTGCCGATGAAATACCGGCACGGCCATTGGGGCGAATCCGAACCCGCAGATGCGGCCCTGGGCGACGTGGTGCGCGGCCGCTTCGACCTCATCATCGGCAGCGACGTGCTGTACGAGCGCGACGCGAATGGCGCGTTGGCCGGGTTCATCGCGCAGCACGCAGCCGCGGCGAGCGAAGTCTGGATCGTCGACCCGGACCGCGGCAACCGGCCGGCCTTCAACCGCTTGATGGCCGCAGAGGGGTTTGGATTGACCGAATTGCGGCTCGACTGTGCCGCGACTGACAGCGCCGCCGCCTACAAAGGGCGCTTGCTGACCTATCGGCGCGGCGACGCCGCGCGAACTACAGACTCGCCGTGATGCCGCCATCCACATAGAGGATGTGGCCGCTGACGAAACTCGCTGCGTCCGAGGCCAAGAAGATCGCCGCGCCGTGCAGCTCCTCCACATCGCCCCAGCGCCCCGCGGGCGTGCGCCCGGCGAGCCAGGTGCTGAACGCCGGGTCGTCGACGAGTGCCTGGTTCAACTCGGTCTTGAAGTAGCCCGGCCCCAGGCCGTTCACCTGGATGCCGTGTTTGCCCAGGTCGATCGCCATGCCTTTCGTCAACATCTTCACCGCGCCTTTGGTCGCCGCGTAGGGTGCGATGCCGGGGCGGCCGAGTTCGCTCTGCACCGAGCAGATGTTGATGATCTTGCCGCGCTTGCGCTCGATCATGCGCTGCGCGACGGCACGGCCCACGTAGAACACGCTGTCCAGATTCGTCGCCGTGATCTTGCGCCACGCGTCCACGGGAAACTCGGCGAACGGCGCGCGGTGCTGCATGCCGGCGTTGTTGATCAAGATGTCGATCGCGCCGAGCGTGTCTTCGATGTGCGCGACACCGCGCTCTACGGCGTCGGCGTCGGTCACGTCGAAGGCCACTGCGTGCACGTTCAGTCCGCGGCCGCGCAACGCTTCGCGTGATTGCTCGAGCCGGGCGGAATCGCGCGCGTTGAGCACGACGCAGGCACCGGCGCCACCCAACGCCGCGGCAAGCGAAAAGCCGATGCCTTTGCTGGAGCCGGTGATGAGGGCGGTGCGGCCGGCGAGGTCGAAGATCTTCATGATTCAGGGGCTCGTGGAATTGCGGGTGGATCAGGCGCGAATGAACAGCGTCACCAGTGGCTCGGCGCCGCGCTGCCGGCTCCAGTGGCCGTGTACGGCGGCGTCGAACGCCGCGCCGGGAGGCAACACGTCGGCGGAATAGAAGTGCTCTCCGGGCTTGAAGACTCGCGAGCTGCCGTCTTGCAGGCCGATCTCCATTTCGCCGCTCAGGATGAACACCCACTGCGGTGTGCCGGTGCAATGAAACGTGCTGCGAAACCCGGGTGGGCTGCGGCGCAACTGCATGCCGCCGCTCGGCAACAGTGCGGACAGCATCGATTGCGGCGTGCCCTGTGTCAGGGGGAGCGTCGCTTCACGAAAGCGCGCGCGGCCGTCGCTGCCCGTGTAGAGCACGACTTGGGTGAACTCGAAGGGGGTGGGCTCGGGCATCGGGGCTTGCCTCGGGAATGTTCGAGGGATGGGCGCCACTGTAGCGCGGCACCCAGGCACCCCGGCTTTTCCGCGACAACCGTGCGGGTGTTTCCTTCAGTTTTGATAAAGATAACTATGGGCGCAACGCTGAATATCCGAAAGACCGCTACCTCGGGGGATTATTTGGGGTTTCCAGAAATTGTGAACAAGTACCGAACTGATATTTGAAGTCAGGCAATTCCACCTGTTTGAAGGGGGCCCTCTCACGGAGATAAGGGGGGTATTCAGTTTGACTGCTCTGTGCCTTTCAAATTACCTTACATGGAATCAATCGAATCTTCGGAATGACATGCCAAAACAACCCTGTTCGACAGTCGACTCGCCTGTGGATTTACCCGATGGTGAAGGGTCCTCAGAGGTCTCGAAGAGAGGGGCGGAAAGGGACCCAGGCCAGATATGTCGAATCTCGGAAGGCGGAAGTTCAAAACAACTCAAGGCGCGGGCTGTTATTAATCAAAGCTTAATAATAGGATGAAGATGAACGTGCCTGGAGGTCGAGCAATTCGAGTTCTTCGACCGGGTCGAATCAATTGCCAAAACCAATCGAACACTGAGGGAAGCCACTCGTGAAATCCAAATTCAATCGGCAGGGACTGTTATTCGTCTTGGCGGTGCTCGCCGCGCCCTGGCCGCTCGCTGCCCTGGCGCGACCTTCGGGCACCGTGGTCGCCGACGTCGTGGCGCTGGATCAGTCGATCGTCTACAACCGGTTCGGCTCGCACAACCCGTACGGGATGGTGTACGCGCTGAAGCGCGACGTCGTCGACCTGGACTCGGGCAAGACGCTCGACCAACCCGGCGTCGTGGCGGCGCCGTGTCGCGTCGCGCTGCGCAACGACAAACGGCCGCGCCCGCTGGTGATGCGCGGCAATGTCGGCGACAAGCTCGAGGTGAACTTCACCAACCTGCTCTGTGCCGGCGCACCCGGAACGCCCGACAACGACCCGTTCGCCGAAGAGTTTGTCGAACCGGCCTTCGACCCCGAGTTCGACATCGGCATGATCGAGCGCCCGCCCAACGGCTTCAACCGTCCGAAGACGCGCATCGCCTCGATGATGTTCAACGGACTGACGCACGACGCCAGCGCGCCGGGCTACAACACCTGGGATCCGCGCGCCACGGGCATCGTCGGCATTGCGCCGGGCCAGTCGTTCACCTACCGCCTCGTGCTCGAGCGCGAAGGCGCCTACCTGTTCTACGACAACGGCGCACCCGCCGGCGGCGAAGGCGACGGCGGCTCGCGCGTGATGGGCCTGTACGGCATGGTCAACGTCGAGCCGCAGGGCGCCAACGTCTACCGCAGCGAAGTCCGCAGTGCGATCTGGAAGGCCGCCAAGGCGCAGGCCAAGGCACCAGCCCTGATCAACTACGAGGCGGTCGACAAGACCGGGGCGCTCACCGGCCGGGCCGGCTTGCCGCTCTTGAACGTGCACATGCGCATCGCCACGAACCGCTGGCAACTCGTGCACGCCGACCTGAACGCGGTGGTGCAGGACTTCGCCGTCACGAACGACGCCTACGCGCCCACCAACACGAACTGGTTCCGCGAGTTCACGTCGATCTTCCAGGACGAACTCAAGACCGTGCAGGCCTACGCCGACGTGATCGACCCGACCGGCGCCGGTGCCGGCACCCGCGACGGCTTCGGCATCAACTACGGCTCGTCCGGTCTCGGGGCCATGGTCGCCGCGAACCGCCTCGGCCAGGGCCCGGCAGCGAATTGCGTCGAGTGCGCGCTCGAAGACTTCTTCCTCACCTCGTGGGCGAACGGCGACCCGGCGATGATCGTCAAGTACGACGCGAACGGCAAACCCGTGCAGCAGTACCCCGACGACCCGGGCAACGTGCACCACAACTACCTGGGCGACCCGGTGCGCTTTCGCACGGTGCATGCGGGCGTCAAGGAAACCCACGTCTTTCACCTGCACGCGAACCAGTGGTTCGGCCAGAACGACACCGACAAATCGACCTACCTGGACAGCCAGACGCTGGGGCCGCAGACGCCGATGAGCTACGCGATCGCCTACCAGGGATCGAACCGCAACCTGTCGGTGGGCGACGCAATCTATCACTGCCACATGTACCCGCACTTTGCGCAAGGCATGTGGTACCTGTGGCGCAACCATGACGTGCTCGAAGACGGCAGCCGCCGTCTGCCGGACGGCGAACTCGGCCCGGGCACAAACCCGCTGACCGGCGTGACGACGGGCGGCGCCTTTTCTCCCGCGGTGATCCCGATCCGCGGCAACGCGTTGCCGCGGGCGCCGAGCTACGGCGCGAACGCGACACCGGGCTACCCCTTCTTCGTCGCCGGCCGCGCCGGCCACCGGCCGCCGCAGGCGCCGCTCGACCTGGCGGCCGACAGCGTGCTCGGCGAGACGGGCCTGGGCCGGCACGTCGTGCTCGGCGGCGAGCGCACCCTGGGTGCCGGCGTCGCGCAAGGCGACCTGTCGTCGACGCTCACCCAAGCCCAGCTCGAATTGCTGCCGCACGAGGGCACATCGCTCGAGCGCGCGGCCATGGCCTACCACGGCAAGGCGGGCGGTTATGCGTCCAAGACGTCGGAGGGCGCGGCCAAGGTGTTCAAGGTGAACGGCAAGGCGCCGATGCCGGGTGCCCCCTTCGCCGACCCCTGCCCGGCGACTGCGCCGGTGCGCCGCTACGACGTGTCGGCCGTCCAGCTCGACCTGGTGGTGAACAAAGCCGGCTGGCACGACCCGCAGGCGCGCATCAACGTGCTGAGCAGCGAAGTCGACTCGTATGCCGGCCAGAAACGCACCGCGGACCCGTTCTTCTTCCGCGCCCATTCGGGCGACTGCGTGGTCTTCAACCACACGAATCGCCTGCCGCACGAACTCGCCAAAGACGACTTCCAGGTGCGCACGCCCACCGACACGCTGGGCCAGCACATCCACCTCGTGAAGTTCGACGTCATGGCGTCGGACGGCGGCGGCAACGGCTGGAACTATGAAGACGGCACCTTCGCGCGCGGCGCGCTGGTCGAGCGCGTCGAGGCGGCGCGCCGCTCGAACCTGCCGATGCGGGTCGTGAATCCGGACGGCAGCGTGACCGAAAAGCCGGCCGCGGAAGTGCTGCCGGAGCCGAGCCGAATCGGCTTTCAGACGACCACGCAGCGCTGGTGGGCCGACGAGCTTTACGACAAAGCCGGCAACGACCGCACCTTGCGCACCGTGTTCACGCATGATCATTTCGGTGCGTCGTCGATTCAACAGCACGGCTTCTACAACGCGCTTGTCGTCGAGCCCAAGGGCAGCGAATGGCTGACTGCAGACGGCCAACCGCTCGCGAGCGGCGTCGGGCCCGAGGCCATCATCCAGAACGCGGCCGACGGCAAAACGCACCCCGACTTCCGCGAGTTCATGCTCGCCAGCGCCGACTTCTCGCTGCTCTACACGCAGGACGGCAAGCCGGTCGATCCGCCGCGCCAACCCGAGGCGATCTCGACGCACCACCACAACCCGTTCCTCGTGAACTACAAGAACGAGCCGATCCCGCTGCGCCTGTCGGCGAGCGGCGACAAGGCGACCCTCTTTGCCGACAAGCGCGGCGACAACGCGTTCATCTTCAGCTCCGAGGTCCACGGCGACCCGTTCACGCCGGTGCTCAAGGCGTATGAGGGCGAGCGTGTGCAGATTCGTCTGATCCACGGCGCGCAGGAGGTGCAGCAGGTCTTCACCCTGCACGGCCAGCGCTGGAAGCGCGACGTTTCGAACCCCGATTCGCCGTACGTCGGCGCCCAGGAGATCGGCATCTCGGAGCACTTCGAGGTCGATACCGGACGCCTGGCGCAGGTCACCGGCGGCGCCAAGCAGGTCGACTACCTCTACCACTACGGCACGACCGACGCGCTGTGGAACGGCGCCTGGGGCATCCTGCGCACCTATGACAAGCCCGAGACGCTGGACCTGCGCACCGGCCGCGAAGCGAACCGGTTCCTGCGGCCGCTGGCACGCAAGGCCGGGTTGGACCTGGCGGCGATGCGTGCGCAATTGAATCCGGGCGCCCAGCGCACGGCGTGCCCGCTCTTCACGCCGCAGCGCAACTTCAACGTCGAGGTCTGGGCGGTGCGCGACCTGCTGCACGGCGGCACGCTGCACTACAACCAGCGCGCCGGCATCAACGACCCAACCGGTCTGATGTACGTGCACGCCGACGACGTTGCCGCGTTGCGCGCCGGCACGAAAAAGCCCGAACCGTTTGTGATGCGCGCCAACGCCGGCGATTGCCTCATCGTCAACTTGAAGAACCGGCTGCCCGCAGACCAGCCGGTGCCCGACCTGGCGGGCGACGCGCTGATGCCCACCACGGTGTCGCTCAACGCCGACGACCTCGCGCCGTCCAGGTTTGTCGGCATGCACGCCCAACTCGTGCACTACGACCCGCGCACCAGCGACGGCGCGAACGTCGGCTTCAACCCCGAGCAGCTCGCCGCGCCCGGCGAAACGCGCCAGTACACCTGGTACGCCGGCAAACTCGGCTGGGAAGACCCGACCGGGGCGATCGAGCTCGGCCGCCCGATCGAGTTCGGCAGCATCCCGCTGCGCGCCATGGGCGACGTGGTCAAACACGGTGCGCAGGGCCTGATCGGCGCGCTCATCGTCGAACCCCGGGGAGCCACCCACTGGGATGAAGACAACCTCGTGCAGCTGCCGCAAAACAGCACGAACACCCGCGCCACGATCCGCGTGGGCAAGAAGAAGTTCAAGGAGTTCGTCTTGATGTACCAGGACGGCTTGAACCTGCGCCAGGGGCCCGCCCAAGGCGGCGTCGCGATCGAGCAGCACTTCGTCGGCGACGATTCCTACGACTTCGGCGAGCGCGCCCTGAACTACAAGACCGAGCCGCTCTGGGCGCGCATCGACTACTCGCTGCAAGACCGCGCCTCCAACTGCACGCTGGCCCTCGTGATTGCCGGCGACATCAACCCCTGCGACCTGCAACCGACGCTGATGATCGACGACGACGCCGAGTTGCCCGCCAACCTGCGCGGACTGCCCGTGGAAACGCCGATCTTTGAGGCGAAGGCGGGTGATGCGGTGCGCTTTCGCGTATTGCAACCCGACGGGCGCGCGCGCATGCACAGCTTCCGCGTGATCGGGCACAACTATCCCGACCAGGGACTGGACGACTTCGTCACGCCGGGCAACAGCTTCATCGCGCCGGGCAAGGGCATCACGGCCAACTTGTACGAGGGCGCCAAGCGCGGCTACTGGCACTTCCGCGACGGGCCCAACGCCTTCGTCAACACCGGCATGTGGGGGTTGTTCAAGGTCCGCTGATCGAAGCTCACCGAACCCCGACGCCGCGCCAGCCTCCTGGGTAGATTCGGCTTTGCCGGGCTACTCAGCTCCCTTCGGCGGCGGACGACGTAGTCGTCGGCCTGGGGGCGTTCTCAGGGCTGCCGCGGCGTCTGCCAGCGTTGAACGTTCGTGAACGCGCCGCTGCCCGACGGCGTGAGGCGCACCAGCTCCGCACCCCACACGCCTTTGCGCTGGCCGGGCGCAAACGACAGGGGCGGCGACACGCCGGTCTCAAAGTCATGAATCGTCTCGAGGGCGCGCCGCACGCCCGCGCGCGTGAGGCTGCGGCCGGAGCGCTTCAACGCCTCGACGCTCAGGCAGGCGGCGCTGTACGCGAGCGACTCGATGCCGGGCGCCTGCGACGCGGCACCGATGCCGGCAAGGTCGGCCAGCAGGGCTTTGGGATTGAGCGACGCGTCGCGCGCGCTGCCAAGACTCAGCAGCAGCGTCGCTCGCAAATCGGCGGGCCAGTCGAGCGCAGCACGGCCGAGCTCGGCGTAGACTACGTGCACGCTGCCCTCTTGCAGGGCCGGGCTGCCCGACCGCGCCGCGACTTCGGCGGCGGCTTTCGCCCACGGCGCGGATCCGAGAACCAGCACCCCGTCGTGGGGCTGCAGCGCCAGCCAGGCGGCGGCGTCGTGGGGGCCGTCGGCGCCTGGCGTGGCGGTCCACACCTGCAGCGCGACGCCTTCGTAGAGCGCTGCCTGACGCTTGGCAGCGCGCGCCGCGCTGCGGTAGCGGGGCAAGGGTGCGGCAATGAGTGCGATGCGGCGCGCGCCCGTATCCGGCAGGCTTGCGTCGGCCCGTGCGCCTGGATCGCGCCGCGCCATTGCGTCGACGAGCAGGCGCGCCTGATCGCCGAGTTGCGGCGCGACGGCGTAGACGCCGGCCGGCGCGTCTTCGAGTTCGGCGGCGTTGCCGAGCGGCCCGATCAGCGGCAGATCTGGCAGGCGATCGGCGAGCGTTCTGGCGTCGAGGTCGCCCCACCACGGCGCGACCGCGAGCAGCGTCTCGTCAGCGGCGCGCGCGGCGAGCTCGGTCGCCGGCAGGCTCGCGCTGTCCAGCAGCAGCAGCTCGATGCGCCGGCCAAAAGGCACGCCGGCCCGATTCGCACGTTCGACGCACGCGGCAATCGCGTTCTTCGCCGCGCCACCCGCCGCGCCGCGCGTGCCGCTCAGGGGCAGGATGACGGCCAGCGTGACAGCGTGCTCGGCCACACCGGGGTCGCGGTCAGCGTCGCTGCCCAGGTGCTGCAGGTAGGCGAGCAGATCGGCGGCATCGCGCGCGGGCAGTTGGTAGCGGGGCATCGCGGCGGCGAGGCGCTCGCCGTCGGAAGCCACACCGTCGCGCAGCGCGCGCAGCAGGCTGGCCTGCGAATATGCGGCGCGCGAGACCATGCCTGCGCCGGCGGCGCGGCCCTGTGTCAAGGCCGCCCAGTCCAAGGCCGGCGCAATCAGGCCGGCCTCGCGCCGCCCCGTCCCGTCGACGCCATGGCAACGCGCGCACGCCGCCAACTCGCCCTCGATGGGCACGCCTGGCGCGAGCTCGGAGCTGATCGCCTCGCCCTGGCGATTGCGCCCGGTGCGATAGAGGCGCCGGCCGTGCAGCGCCGCGGCGTCGAGCCCTTCTGAAATCGCGCGACGGGGCGCGCTCGCCGAATCGGGGGCCGGCGCGGCAACCGGGGTGCGCTCGAGCGGTGCCTGGGTGAGCGCGCTGGTGCAGCAGCACCACAGGGCTGCCGCGCAACAGGCCCGCTTCACAAAATCTTGCGCACCGCGTCCACGATGGCCTCGGGCGGTGTCATGCCGTGCAGCTTGAGCCAACGGCCGGTGCGGTCGTTGCCGACCCAGAGAACGGCGGTGTGCGCTTCCTTGGCCTCTTCATAGAGACCCAGCTTGTGCAACACCCAGTCGACGTTCTCCTTCTTGCCGGTGACGAACGCCCAGCCCGGGCCGGCGTCGTGGCGCCTGGCGTATTCGCGCAGCACGTCGGGCACGTCGGCGAGCGGGTCGGTGCTGATGGAGACTAGCTGCACTGGTTGGCTGAACCGTTCCTGCAGCAGCTTCTGCGCGCGCGCGAGGTTGTGCGTCATCGGCGAACACACGTCGCGGCAGGTCGCGAAGAAGGAGTGGACGAGCACGACCCTGCCCTTGATCAAGTCGTCGTAGAAGCGAATCGGCCGGTCCTGCGTCAACAGCGGCAAGTTGGTGAAGTAAGCGGCGCCGCGCGTCCCGTTGCCGGCCGCGACTGAGCTCGCCTGCTGCGCGCGCTCGGCAGCGATTCCGCGCAACGCCGTCAGCCCGGCAGACTCGCCCTGCGCCGCGGCGAGTGCAGCAGCAGGCGCGGCAGTGCGCAGATCGAGCAATTGGCGGGCCAGAACCGCTGGCGCCGCCAAGCCGTGCGCGCGTGTCCAGCGCCGCCCGGGTTCGTGCCCGAGGAACACGATCGGGCTGTGATCGCTCGGGTCGGAGGTGCTCGTGCCCACACCGAAGGCGAGCAGGATTGCGTCGATCGACTTGCGGCTTCCTGTGACGAAAGTCCAGTTCGCACCGGCGCCGAACTTTCGCGCGAACCTGGACAGCTCTTGCGGCGTGTCGTTGAGCGGGTCCACGCTCACCGAGATCAGCCGCGCGTCGTTCACGCCGCGCCGCGCGAGTTCGTCTTGCATGCCCTTGAACGTGGCCGCCAAGGGCGTGCAAATCGACGTGCACGACGTGAACACGAAGTTCACGGCGACCGTGCGGCCTTTCACCAGTTCGTCGAAGAACTGGCGCGTGCGACCGTCCTGATCCTGCACCTGAACGTTGGGGACCGTGATGTGGAGCGAGCTCTTCGAGGCGCCCGAAGCCGCAGTCGGCCCGGCTGCGGGCGCCGTCGGTGGCGCGGCCATGGCCCACGGCGCGAGCAGCAACAGGCTGCCGACCAGCCACGCCAGGCGTCGCCGCGGACGGTTCAATCTCGGGGATGGATCGTGCATGCGAGGGGCCCAGGCTAGGGTGTGGAGCGTTGTGCCACCGGTGCACGCTCGATGACTTGAATCTCAAACGCCGGGGCCTGTTCAAAGCGCAGTCCTTGCGCCTGACTCTGCACCGTGAGCCGCCACTTCCCGGCGCGCAGGAAGCGATGCTTGACGCGGTATTGGCCGGGCGCGGTCTCGGTGGCGAAGCGGCGCTGTTGCGACAGCCCCGGCAACTCCAGAACCATGAGTTGCAGATCCGTCATGCCGCGGATCGGCTGCCCGCTCTCGGCCTCGGTGACGCTGATGTCGATCAGCTGTTCGCTGCCCACGTCGAGCGCCGCCGCGCGCGCCTGCCCGGCGACCCGGTAGTCGACGCCGATGCGCCGCTCGTTGGCCGTCGCGACCTCGTCGACACGCAGCGCAAAACAATGGACCAGGCGCGGTTGACCGACGAGCAGGGGCAGGCTGTAGGTGCCGCCGCGGTCCAGCTTGACGGCCAGCGAGTACTGGCCCGGCGCCACTTCGCGCAGGCTGCGGTCCACCACGAGAAGCCCGCGCAGCGCACGGGTGTAGGTCTGGTAGGAGCCTTGCGGCGCCATCATGCCTTCGGCGTAGTAGTAGAGCGCGGTGTCGGCGGGGTTGCCCACCACCATGCTGTCGCCCTCGGGCGAACGCGCCATGACCTCGGCAAGCTCCTCCGGCCGGGCCACGGAACTCGGCACGCGTTGAAAGAACGGCACGCTGTTCGTCGCCAACTTGCCCGTGCCGAGCGACTCGAGTTCGAGCAAGGTGACGTTCAGACTGCGCTGCGACCGCACATAGGCGAATCGATGGGTGAATGCCAACTGGTCCGGCGTACCGGGAATCGCCGTCGTGCCGATGACTTTGGCGCTGGCGGCGTCGATGGCGACGAGCCGCTCGTCCTTCGAACTGAGGCCGATGACGAACCTGCCGGAGGGGTCAACCTTCAGGATGTCGAGTTCCGCAGGTGCCGAGATTCGCTCCGTGACCCGGCCCTCGACCGGGTCGATGACCCAGACTTCCGCCGGCTGCGCCAGGCTCACGTAGGCGCGGCGGCTGAGCGCGCTGTAGGTCAGGGCGCGCGGTTCGCGCGGCAACTCCAGACGCGCCAGGACCGCCGAGCGCGCGGCATCGATGACGGTGATGCGCTGGGCCGTGGTGCTGCTGACCAGCAGATGCCGGCCGTCGTCGGTCTGCGCCAGGTGGTGGGCCCCGTCGCCCACGCTGAGATCGTTGCGGACCCGCAAGGTCGGCAAGTCCACCGCCACAAGCCGGTCGCTGTCGTTCATGGCGATCCAGGCCGTCGACTGATCGGGTTGCAGCACCAGCCGGACCGGCCGGCCCGGGCCGAGGTCCAGCGTCTTGACGACGCGGTTGCGCGCCAAGTCGACGGCGGCGAGCGCGCCGCGTTCGGCGAGCGTGACAAGCAGCAGATCGTGCTCGCTCGCGTATACCCAGTCGCTGCCCACGCCGGGCAGCGGAATCAGCGCTTCCAGCTTGGTGTTGTTCAACTGGATCTGCGGGTTGATCACGGACACCGTGGCGTCGGCGTTGAGCGTGAGAAAGTGGAAGCTGTTCAGGTCGCGGTCGGCGCGCTGACTGAGCCGGCCGCCGGCAAAGCGACGCACCTGATCGGGGCAAGACTCCTGGCGCTCCGACGTCTGACGGGCCAGCCAGAGCCGTGGCCGCAGGCCACGCAAGGGCTCGCCGCTGGCTTCGTCCTTGAGCAGAATCGAGACGCGAAGCGCTTGATCCAGCGGCACCGGGCCGCTGCGCTGCGCTTCGATGCGCAGCTCGGCGCTGATTCCGTCTTGGGTGATGCGCGAATGCAGCGGCAGATTGTCCGGCGCCTGCGGCGGGTTTGCAGCGGTCGGGCCGGCCAGCGCAAGCCCGATCAAGTGCAATCCCAGCCATAGCGCGAGGGCACGCCTTGGCCGGGCGCAGCGGCTTGACCGGCCCGCGCCGGCCGCGGCATGGGGGGGCGGGGGTTCGATAAACTGGCGTATGGGCATGCAGGGGGAAGTGGGTGTTGCGCAGCGCGCAGGCCGACGCTTCTTGGGGCAGCCTGGGGG
>JBEBHW010000485.1:0-3639 GCA_040081145.1 Burkholderiaceae bacterium | reverse complement strand
GGTACAGGTCCTGCACCGGGTTGTGCGACTTGGAAATCGTGAATGTGCCGCGCGGGCTGTCGATCTTGGCCTTCTCCAGCGCGGCAGCGAACTCGGCCTTCTTCGAGACATCGCCCTTCACTGCCGCGAGGCCGATCGCCAGCATCTGCGCTGCGTCGTAGCCCTGCATCGCGTAGACGTCGGGCTGCAACCTGTAGGCTTTGGCGTATTCGAGGCGGAACTTGTTGTCGCGCGGCGTGCCCAGGCTGTCGGCGTAGTGCAGCGCGGTGAAGATGCCCTCGGCGTCGGCGCCTTGCGCTTCGAGCGTGCCGTCGGTCAGGAAGCCCGTGCCGAACAGCGGAATGTTTTTCTTCAGGCCCGCGGCCGCGTAGTCCTTGACGAACTTGACGGCGCCGCCGCCGGCGAAGAACGCGAACACGGCGTCGGGCTTCGCTGCGGCGATGTCGGTCAGCAGCGCCTGGAATTCTACGCCCGGGAACGGCAGGTTCAACTCCTTGATCACTTGGCCTCCGCCCTTCTCGAACGCCTCTTTGAAGCCGCCCACCATCTCATCCCCGGCGGCGTATTTCCAGGTGATCGTCACGGCGCGTTTGTGGCCGCGCTTGGCCATCGCCTCGCCCGTGGCGTAGCCGGGTTGCCAGTTGGTAAAGGAGCTGCGGAAAATGTTGGGCGCGCACATCGCCCCGGTCACCGCGCCGGCGCCGGCGTTGGGAACGATGAGCAGCGTGCCGGTGTCTTTCGCCACCTTGGCCATCGCCATCGCGACGCCGCTGTGCACGGTGCCGACAATCACGTCCACGTTGTCGCGCTTGATCAGCTTGTTCACGTTGTCGGTGGCTTTGGAGGGCTCGGACTCGTCGTCGACCTTGAAAAATTCGATCTCGCGCCCGCCGAGCTTGCCGCCCTGCTCGGCGACGTGCAGTCGAAAGCCGTTTTCGATGGCCGTGCCGAGCGCCGCGAAGGTGCCGGTCGCGGGCAGCATCAGGCCGACCTTGAGTTTGGCCTGGGCCTGGGCCTGGGCATTCTCCAGCGGCGCGCCGAGGGCCGTGAGCGCGGCCGCTGCGGCGATCAGGGTGTGGCGGATCGTCTTCATCGTCTCTCTCCTTGGGAATGGTGTTGGATGAAATGGGAGCTTGCAATGATCACCCGTTCGGGCTGATCGCGATGCGGGGAATGCCCGCATTCATCCAGCTCGAGCAGTTGGGTCTGGGGCAGACGCCGCGCGATGCCGCGGATCTGCTCCAGCGTTCCGTATTCGTCGTCGATGCCTTGCATCGCCAGCAGTGGGCAGGCGACGGTCTGGATTTCCGCGGCGATCGACCAGTGGCGAAACGCCGGCAGCAGCCAGACGCGGTTCCAGCCCCAGAACGCCGAATCGGGATCGTCGTGGTACTTCGCGAGGCGTTGCTTCAGGTCTGTCTTCAGGTACGCGTCGCGCGCTTTCGCGATGCTT
The DNA here is from genome assembly GCA_040081145.1 of Burkholderiaceae bacterium. Lineage (GTDB taxonomy): Bacteria > Pseudomonadota > Gammaproteobacteria > Burkholderiales > Burkholderiaceae_C > JAEMQF01. Next base: position 2,186 of record JBEBHW010000485.1, on the reverse strand, counting down.
TGCACCGACACGTCTTCGACCATGATGTGCGGCGCGGCGGCGATGACGCCGGCCACGGCCAGTGGGTACTTCGCCGCGTAAAGCAGCGCGATCGAGGCGCCGTCGCTGTGGCCGAACAGCCAGGGCGGCTCGGCCGCGGCATCGATGGCCAGCGCCTTGAACAGCGCCGGCAGCACCTGGTGCGCCTGGGCGTGCATGAAGTCGACGTCCCACGCTTCGTCCGTCGCGCGCGGCGTCGAGCGGCCATAGCCGGGGCGCGAGTAGACGAGGCCCCGGCAGCCGGCAGCCCGGCACAGTTGCGCGGGGAAGTCTTTCCACATCGCCAGCGACCCCAGGCCTTCGTGCAGGAACACGATCAGCGGCGCATCTCGGTCGGTCGCGACTATCCACTGGTGCTCGATGCGCACGCGGCGCCCGGCCCAGTCGATTTCGGCGAAGCCGATCGTGGCGTCGCGCCCTCGGACTTTGGCGTTCGCGGAGACGGCGAGCGAAGCTGTCACTTCGACCCTGCCTCGCGTTCACGCAGCTTGAAGCGCTGAATCTTGCCCGTCGCCGTTTTCGGCAGATCCTCGACGAACTCGAAGAAGCGCGGGTACTTGTACGGCGCGAGGCGCTCCTTGACGAAGGCCTTCAGCTCTTCTTCGCTCGCCGCTTTGCCCGCCTTGAGGACGACGAAGGCCTTGGTCTTGGTCAGGCCGTCGGTATCTTCCTTGCCGATCACCGCCGCTTCCAACACAGCCGGGTGCTGCACCAGCGTCGCCTCCACCTCGAACGGCGAGACGTAGATGCCGCTCACCTTCAGCATGTCGTCGCTGCGGCCGCTGTAGGTGTAGCTGGCGTCGGCGTTGCGCACGTACTTGTCGCCGCTCTTGGTCCAGCCGCCTTGAAACGTGTCGCGCGTTTTGGCGCGGTTTCCCCAGTACATCATCGCGGCGGAAGGGCCCTGGATGAACAGGTCGCCGATTTCGCCCTCCGGCACCGGCTCGCCGTTCTCGCCGCGCAGCTCGATCGTGTAGCCCGGTACCGGCCAGCCGGTCGTGCCGTAGCGCACCTTGTCCGGTCGATTGGAGAGGAAGATGTGCAGCATCTCGGTGGAGCCGATGCCGTCGACGATGTCCACGCCGAAGTGGCGCTTGAAGCGCTCGCCCAACTCCGCGGGCAGCGCTTCGCCGGCGGAAGACACGAGGCGCAAGGCCACCGCTTCACGCGCCGGCAGATTCGGGTGCGCGAGCATTCCGGCAAACCCGGTCGGCGCGCCGAAGAACACGCTCGGCCGGGTGTTGCCCACGCCGCCAAGCCAGCGCTTGAACGTCGCGTCGGGCGTCGGCCGCTCGGCCATCAGAATGCTCGTCGCGCCCACGCTCATCGGGAAGCTGAGCGCATTGCCCAGGCCGTAGGCGAAGAACAGCTTGGCCGCGGAGAAGCAAACATCACTCTCGCGCAGACCCAGCACGCCTTTGCCGTAGAGCTCTGCCGTCCAGTACGGATTCGCGTGCGAGTGCACCGTGCCCTTGGGGCGGCCGGTCGAGCCGGAGGAATAGAGCCAGAAGCCGGGGTCGTCCGGGCCGGTGGGGGCGGGCTTGATCAGCGCTTGCTGGCTTTTCAGGAACGATTCGAATTCGACTTCGGCGGGGTGCAATGGGGAGACGGGGTTCGACACGATGACCTTCTGCACCTCGTGGTCGGACTTCGTCAGAGCCAAAGTCAGGGCCGGCAGCAATGCGCCCGACACCAGCACCGCCTGCGCGCGCGAGTGTTCGAGCATGTAGGCGTAGTCGTCGGCGGTGAGCAGTGTGTTCAGCGCCACCGGCACGATGCCGGCGTACATCGCGCCGAGAAACGCCACCGGCCAGTCGTTGCAATCGTGCATCAGCAGCATCACGCGCTCTTCGCGTCGAATCCCCAAGCCGCGCAAGCCCGCGGCGAGCTGACGCGCGCGCTGCGCGAGCTCGCCGTAGCCGAGCACGCCCGCATCGTCGATGCACGCGGCCTTTGCCGGCCGGACGGCGTTGCGCTCGAACAGGTGCTGGGCGAAGTTGAAGCGCTCGCCGGGGGCGGCCACCTGCGTCTCGATGCTCATGGGTGGATTTCCTGTCCTGGAGTCGTCGGTTGTGAAGGCGCGGTCGTGAATCCGCTCCGGCGCGCGCGCAGGAGACGCGCGCCGCTTGGGCTGAAGACACCGGGCA
>JBEBHW010000484.1:0-3639 GCA_040081145.1 Burkholderiaceae bacterium | reverse complement strand
CACCAGGTCGATCTGCTCGCGGCCGTCGAGCTGCGCGAGCAGCCACTGCGCAATTGATTCGGCTTGCGGGCGCATCGCCTGCATCGCCTTGGCGCTGAAGACGCGGCCCGAGAGGCGGCGCAGCCGCGTGTGTTCGGGCGGGTCCTTGAACACCATCCAGAGCGACAGGTAACGCACGATGTCGCCGATGCGCGAACTCTCAGCCGCCGGCATCGAGGCGAAGAACGGGCGCAAGCGGTCCGACGACAAACGCTCACGGTCCAGGCAAACGGCCTTCACGTCGTCATAGCGCGTCAGCACCCAGCTGCGCAGGCGCGGGCTCCAATGACACGGGTCTTCGTCGCGCAGCCGCGTGAAGACGGGGTAGGGGTCGGCCAACGTGGCCGGGTCTTCGGGGTGCCAATCGATGGCGGGCGGCGTGGTCATGCGCCATTGTCCGGGATGTGCGCGGCGCGCCGCGGCGCGCGCTCGCGGCCCGATCACGAGCCAAGCCTTCCGGGGAACCGCATCCTTTGGCCGGGCTCGTTCGTCATAGTATTCATGCATCTCGTCAAATCGCGCAAGACGAGGATCGTTCTTATTGACGGAGATCGGCTCCTATGGATTCTTCGACGCCCCCCAGTGCGGCTGCGCCCGGCGCGTCGGTCTCGGGTGACCTCATCGGCGTTCTGGAGCAAGGGCGCAGGGAGTTCCTCGCCCTGGTCGATCACATTCGCCCCGAACTGCACCGCTATTGCACGCGCATGACGGGCTCGGCGGCCGACGGCGAAGACGTCGTCCAGGACACGCTGGCGCGTGCCTGCTACGAGTTGTCGCAGATGCGCGCCTTGCCGCCCTTGCGGCCGTGGCTGTTTCGAATCGCCCACAACCGCGCCATCGATCACTGGCGGCATGAAACCTACCGCGCCAGCGAATCGCTGGACGCGGCGCTGGAAATTGCCGATGCCGAGATGCACGAGCCCGACAACGTGCTCGCGCGCAACCAGGCGGTGAGTGCGGCAATTTCGTGTTTTCTCGAGCTCGCTCCGGCGCAGCGCGGTTGCGTGATCCTGAAAGACGTGCTGGACCACTCGATCGACGAAATTGCCGAGGAACTCGGCTTGAGCGTTCCCGCGGTCAAGGCGGCGCTGCACCGCGGGCGAGTCAGCCTGCAGGCGCAGAGTGGCGCAGCGCCGGCGCCGGCAACGGCACGGCGCGTGCCGTCAAGCGCACTGACGCGCTACGCGAGCTTGTTCAACGCCCACGACTGGGACGGCGTGCGTTCGATGCTCGCCGACGACGTGCGCCTGGACCTCGTGTCGCAGCGAAAGTCGGCAGGCCGCCGCGACGTGGGCGGGTACTTCACGAACTACGAACGCGTCGCGGATTCGCACCTCGCTCTGGCGTGGCTCAACGGTCGCGAAGTGCTGGCGGTCTTGTCGGACCCCACCGCGACGGTGCCGCGCTACTTCATCGAACTCAGCTGGCGCGAAGCGCAGGTGGTCGCGATCCGCGACTTCCGCTACGTGCCCTACATCGTGCAAGACGCCGACTTTGAATTTCTTCTTCCCTCCCCCCACCCTTGAGCCGACCATGAAAACCGAACTGTTCTATCTGTTGTTGACCGCCATGCTCACCGGCGTGTTGTGGATTCCGGTGGTGATCGGCTACGTGTCCTCGGGGCGCCGCCTCACGCCGCAGACCTACAAGACGGCGCCGACCACGCCGCTGCCCGACTGGGTGAACCGCGCCAACCGCGCGCACCTCAACGCGGTGGAAAACCTAGCGCCGTTTGCGGCGGTGGTTCTGATCGCCCAGGCGCTGGGCGTGTCGAGCAGCGTGACTGTGAATTGCGCGGCGATCTACTTCTATGCGCGCCTGGCGCATGCGGTCATTCACCTGAGCGGCTTCGGTATCGGCTTCGCCCGAACCCTGGTTTTCACCGTCGCCTGGATCGCGTTCATCACCTACGCCGTCGTGCTGCTGCGCACGATGTGACCCGTCCATCAAACCCACGCAAAGGATCGGCATGACTGCCCTGACCCGCGACAAGGACCACCCCTGGCAACTCAAGACGCCGCCGGGCACCTCGGACTACACCATGCACGTTGACGACGTGGGCGGCAAGCGCGTGCTCGTCTGCACCGTCGGCAAGACCGTCCTGCATTACGACGCGCGCTGCATTGCCGACCTGCACGCCATGCTCAAAGCGAAGGCCGACTGGGTCGAACTCGGCGGCGCCGACGAACAAAAACCGGCCAAGGAAGGCAGCGTCGAAGCCTGGGGCCGGTCGCCCGGAAATCCCATGGGAGGCTGGTACGGGCTGAAGAAGGGTCTGCGCGGGCGCTTCGGCGTCTATCTGCCGCCGTTGATGGAAGAGCTTGGGCTGTGCGAGCTCGAGCACAACCCGAAGAACAATCGCATGCGATCCAAGTAGTCGCCGGGGTTCATTGAACCGCGGTCGCGGCTGCCACGGTCGAACTGCCGCGCCGAGTTTCGGGCGTGCGCCATGACCCGCTGGCCGGCGGGCCGTGCCGCGCCGCATGGCGGATACTCGGTCTGAAGGGGTGTGCACCCAGGGCGCGCGGGGCGAATCTGCGCGCGCTGTCACGGTGCCGCACCCGAACCGGAGCCGACGATGAACCCGAACCAAGCCGACCTCCTGGTCGAGATCCACGAAGGCGTGGCCACGCTGACGATGAACCGTCCGGAGCGGCTCAACGCGCTCTCGCAGTCGATGATCGAGAGCGCCATCGCCGCGCTCGAACGCTGCGCCGCGGACTCCACCGTCGGCTGCATCGTGCTCACCGGCGCGGGCAAAGGCTTCTGCGCCGGCGGCGACGTCACGGCGATGGGCGGCGGGCCGAACAGCGGGTTGACGTTCGAGCAGCAGGTCGAAAGGCAGCAGGCGATTCACCGCTTCGCCGGCCTCTTGCACGCCAGCCCCAAGGTCAGCATCGCGGCGATCAACGGCGCGTGTGCCGGCGCTGGCATGGGCCTGGCGCTGGCCTGCGACTTGCGCCTGGCGGCGGACAGTGCCAAGTTCACCACCGCCTTCGCAAGAGTCGGCTTCAGTGGTGACTTCGGCATCACCTGGCCGCTCGTGCGCACGCTCGGCGAGGCCAGGGCCAAGGAACTGCTCCTGCTCTCGGACGTGTTGACGGCGCAGCAGGCGCTGGATCTGGGCCTGCTGAACCGCGTGCTGCCCGCCGCCGAGCTGATGGCGGCGGCGATGCAGCTCGCCGCGCGACTTGCGCAAGGCCCGCACATCGCCTATCGCCACATGAAGGACAACGTGAACGCCGCGGCGACCGAGAGCTACGAATCGCTGCTCGACCGCGAGGCGGTCACGCAGCGGCGCACCGGCGCCACGGCCGACCATCGCGAGGGCGTCGCCGCATTCGTCGCCAAGCGTGCGCCGAAATTCAGCGGCGCTTGAGGCGCGCGGCGCGCGCATCGGCGGTGCAATCGTGTGGGCGCGCGGGCCGGATTTCCGTTGAGGGCAAAATCCCCTGCATGGTCGAGCCCGTGCAGACGGCTCGCACCGGTGGGGTGACCCGACCGGTGCCAGCCTTGTGACCCAACCCCCGGAGCCGGGCCGCGGCGCCTCGCGCGGCTCGGCCACCGTGCGTGCTTCGACGACGGTGCGCTGCGGATCGG
>JBEBHW010000483.1:0-3641 GCA_040081145.1 Burkholderiaceae bacterium | reverse complement strand
GACCGCACCTACCACCTGGCCCTGCCCGATGACGCAGCGCGCGCGCCGAAGATTGCGCTGAGCGAAGCCAATTTCGGCCTCTACCCCATGGTCACGGGCCAGAGCCGCCTGGGCCGCCAGTTCTACGACGAGCAGCCGGCGTTGGAGGCCGTGCGCGCCCAAATCGGCCGGAGCCTGGACGCCAACGCCGCGTTTGCGCTGGGCCTGGCGACGAGCAACCCCGACGACATCGACTGGGACGACGAAGTGCGCATCGCGATCGAAGAGCGCGTTGCGATGTCGCCCGACGCACTCACCGGCATGGAAGCGAATCTGCGCTTCAACGGGCCGGAAAACATGTTCACGCGGGTCTTCGGCCGCCTCACGGCGTGGCAGAACTGGATCTTCCAGCGGCCCAATGCGGTGGGCGAAAAAGGCGCGCTGAAGGTCTACGGCAAGGGCGACAAAGCCGCCTTCGACTGGAACCGAGTCTGACGCCCAACGATTCAAACTGGAGACGCACCATGAGCACGATCAACTACAGCGAAAAAATCCCCAACAATGTCAACCTCGGCGAAGACCGCACGCTGCAGCGCGCGTTAGAGGGCTGGCAACCGAATTTCCTGAATTGGTGGGGCGACGTCGGCCCGACAGGATCGACCGACCACGAGGTCTACCTGCGCACCGCCGTCAGCGTCGACCCGCAGGGCTGGGCCCAGTTCGGCTACACGAAGATGCGCGACTACCGCTGGGGCATCTTCCTGAACCCGGGCGATGCGAACCGCGAAATCCACTTCGGCGACCACAAGGGCGAGAAGGCGTGGAGCGAAGTCCCGGGCGAGTACCGCGCGAATCTGCGGCGCATCATCGTCACGCAGGGCGACACCGAGCCCGCGTCGGTGGAGCAACAGCGCCATCTGGGCCTCACTGCGCCGAGCATGTACGACTTGCGCAACCTGTTCCAGATCAACGTCGAAGAAGGGCGCCACCTCTGGGCGATGGTGTATCTGCTGCACAAACACTTCGGCCGCGACGGCCGCGAAGAAGCCGACGCGCTGCTCGTGCGCCGCTCCGGCGACGCGAACAACCCGCGCATCCTCGGTGCCTTCAATGAAGCGACGCCCGACTGGCTGAGCTTTTTCATGTTCACCTACTTCACCGACCGCGACGGCAAGTTCCAGCTCTGCGCCCTGGCCGAGAGCGCGTTCGACCCACTCGCGCGAACGACGAAGTTCATGCTCACGGAAGAGGCGCATCACATGTTCGTCGGCGAGAGTGGCGTGTCGCGCGTGATCCAGCGCACCGCCGCGGCGATGAACGAGTTGAAAACCGACGACGTGACGAAGCTGCGCGCCGCAGGCGTGATCGACCTGCCGACGCTGCAGCGCTACCTCAACTTCCACTTCAGCGTCACGGTCGACCTGTTCGGCGCCGACGAGTCGAGCAACGCCGCCACCTTCTACAGCACAGGCCTGAAGGGCCGCTATGAAGAAGGCAAACGCGCCGACGACCATCGCTTGCGCGGCCAGACCTACAAGGTACTGCAGGTTCAGGGGGGTCAACTCGTCGAGAAGGAAGTGCCGATGCTCAACGCATTGAATGAGGTGCTGCGCGACGACTTCATCAAGGACTCGGTCGCCGGCATCGAGCGCTGGAACAAGGTGCTCGAAAAAGCCGGCATCCCCGCGCGACTGGCCGTGCCGCACAAGGCTTTCCACCGCAACATCGGTGCGCTCGCCGGAGTGAAAGTGTCGCCCGATGGCCGGGTCGTGACCGACGCGGAGTGGAAGGCGAATGTCGATCGCTGGCTGCCCAGCGCGCAAGACAGCGCCTTCGTCAAGTCGCTGATGGGGCGTGTCGTCGAGCCAGGCAAGTTCGCGAACTGGATCGCCCCGCCGGTGATGGGAATCAACCGCCAGCCGGTGAACTTCGAGTACGTGCGCTTCGGGTGACGCGCTTGTCATCCCGGCGCACGCCGGGATCCACTTGTGCCAACTCAAGCAGTGGATCCCGGCTTTCGCCGGGATGACACTGAGGCGCGGTCAAGCCGAAGAGCCACACGGAGACAACCATGGACCTGGCCACCGACACCCGAGTCATCAAGCAACACTTGATCGACCCCGAAATCTGCATCCGTTGCAACACCTGCGAAGCCACGTGTCCGGTGCAGGCGATCACGCACGACTCGCGCAATTACGTCGTCGATGCGGCCAAGTGCAATTTGTGCATGGCGTGCATTCCGCCCTGCCCCACGGGCTCGATCGACAACTGGCGCAGCATGCCGCGCATCAAGGTGCACAGCGTGCAGGCGCAGCTCGGCTGGGATGCGTTGCCGCCCGAATTGGGCGCGGAAGAACTCGCGGCCGAAGGTGTGAGCGCTGAGTCCGCGTCGGTGCCCGAGGCGCCATCCGCCCTTTACCAGGCGACGGGAAGCGACGCCGACGGGTTCAACGGCGCGCGCTACAACGCGACGCTGCCGCCGTGGTCGGCCGCACACGCCTACACGAACCTGTATGGGCCCAAGGCGGCGGAAAGGTTCATCGTCGCGAGCGTCACCGGCAACGTGCGGGTTACCGAAGTCGGCAAGGAATACGACACGCACCACATCGTGCTCGACTTCGGCTCGATGCCTTTCCCGGTGTTGGAGGGCCAATCGATTGCCGTCATTGCGCCGGGGTTGGATGCGAACGGCCGCGCCCACCACCCGCGCCAGTATTCGATCGCCAGCCCGCGCAACGGCGAGCGCCCGGGCTACAACAACGTCTCGCTGACGATCAAACGTGTCCTCGAAGACCACCAGGGCCGGCCGGTGCGAGGCGTGGCGAGCAACTACATGTGCGACCTGAATGTGGGCGACAAGGTGCAGGTGATCGGCCCCTTCGGCGCGAGCTTTCTCATGCCGAATCACCCGCGCTCGAGCATCGTCATGATCTGCACCGGCACCGGCAGCGCGCCGATGCGCGCGATGACGGAATGGCGGCGCCGCTTGCGTGCCTCGGGAAAATTTGAAGGCGGCAAGCTGATGCTTTTTTTCGGGGCGCGCACCAAAGAGGAACTGCCTTACTTCGGCCCGCTGCAAAGCCTGCCCAAAGACTTCATCGACATCAACTTCGCGTTCTCGCGCGAGGCCGGCAAGAAGAAGCGCTACGTGCAAGACGCGATGCGCGAGCGCGCCGCTGACGTGGCGGCGCTGTTGCGTGACCCTGACGCTTACTTCTACGTCTGCGGCCTGAAGGCCATGGAAGAAGGCGTCGTGCTCGCTTTGCAAGACATCGCGCAGCAAGCCGGCCTGGCGTGGGACAGCGTGGGCATTGCGCTGAAAAGAGAGGGCCGCTTGCACATGGAGACGTATTGATGTGCGTTCGAGCAAGCGCACGCGGCGCGCTGACGCGGCGCGCTCGGGCTTATTGTCAGCCCGGGCCTGGTTGCCAAAGCCGTGCCTCGGCCGTCAGAGCAGAACCGAGTTTGAATCGGCAGGCGCCTGCGCCCTGTCGTGCACGCCGTAGTCGCGCAGCATCGAATCCGTCGATCTTTTCCAGCGTGGGCCGCAGCGCCGCGGCGATGTCGAAATAGCGAGCCGCCTGACCGGACCTCGGCGTCACTTCAAAAATAACAGCCAGCATCGTGCCTCCTGAGAGCACCGGATTGTCTCAGTCCCAAGA
>JBEBHW010000482.1:0-3641 GCA_040081145.1 Burkholderiaceae bacterium | reverse complement strand
CAGGCACACGGCGCGTGTTCAGCGCCGCACGCGGCCTGCACCGACTCGATGATCTTCACGTAACCGGTGCAGCGGCACAAGTTGCCCGAAAGCGCGTCGCGAATCTCGGGCTCGCTGGGTGCAGGATTGCGCCGCAGCAGCGCCTGCGCCGCCATGATCATTCCCGGTGTGCAAAACCCGCACTGGGTTCCCAGGTGTTCGTGAAAAGCTTGTTGCAGGCGGCTCATGCGGCCATCGACGGCCAGGCTTTCGATCGTCTCGACGCGGCGGCCTTCGCAGCTCGCAGCCAGCGTGATGCACGAGAGGTGCGGTTCGCCGTCGATGAGCACGGTGCACGCTCCGCACTCGCCGCCGTCGCAACCTTGTTTGGTGCCCGTCAGCCCCAACGTATCACGCAGGTGGTCGAGCAGCAGCGTCGAATCAGCCACGGCTTCTTCGCGGGCGCGGCCGTTGACGTTCAATTTCAGCAGGCGTTTGCTCATGTCATTGGCTCCGGCGCGCGATGAATTGCGCGGTGTGCTCTCAGGGAGTTTGGGCGGGGATTCATTCCAGCTCCCCCTTCGGCCGCAGATCGCGGACTCGCACCGCCTTGCCCTGCGAACGCGGGATCGATCCGCAGGCTTTGATGCTCACCTCGGTGCTGATGCCGATCAGCGACTTGATGTGGTGCGCAACGTCGTGGGCAACCGCGTCGAACTGATCGGCAGGAGTTCCGGGTAGTGCCTCGACCTCGATGCTCACCTCGTCCAGGCTGCCGCGGCGTTGCACGACGATCTGATAGTGCGGCGCGACCGCGGGCCGGCCGACCAGCACCGCCTCGATCTGCGACGGGTAGACGTTGACGCCGCGGATGATCAGCATGTCGTCGTTGCGCCCGGCGATGCGCAGAATGCGCAGGTGGGTGCGGCCGCAGTCGCAGGGCGCGCGCGTGATTCGCGTGATGTCGCGCGTGCGGTAGCGCAGCATCGGCAGCGCCTGCTTGGTCAGCGTCGTGATCACGAGTTCGCCGGCTTCGCCCTCGGGCAGGACGCGCCGGCTGTCGGGGTCGATGACTTCGAACAGGAAATGGTCTTCCCAGCCGTGCAGGCCGTTGCGGCACTCGCACTCGCAGGCCACGCCTGGGCCCATGATTTCCGACAGGCCGTAGATGTCGACCGCCTTCAGCCCCAGGCGCGCTTCGATCTCGCTGCGCATCGCCTGGCTCCACGGCTCGGCGCCGAACATGCCGATCGCGAGGCTGCTCCCGCGCAGATCCACGCCCTGTGCTTCGGCGACTTCGGCGATCGCCAGCGCGTACGACGGCGTGGCGCACAGCACGCGCGCGCGAAAGTCCATGATCAGCGCGACCTGGCGTTCCGTCGAACCGCCCGACATCGGCACGACCACGGCGCCCAGGCGTTCCGCCCCGTAGTGCGCACCCAACCCGCCGGTGAACAGGCCGTAACCGTAAGCGTTGTGCACCACGTCACCGGGCCGCACGCCTGCGGCAACGAGCGAGCGCGCCATCAGGTCGGCCCAGGTGTCGATGTCGTCGTGCGTATAGCCCACGACGGTCGGCTTGCCGGTGGTTCCTGACGACGCGTGCAGCCGCGCGAGCTGGTTGCACGGCCGCGCGAACATGCCGAACGGGTAGTGCTCGCGCAAATCGGCCTTGAGCGTGAACGGCAGGCGCTGCAAGTCGTCCAGCGTGCGCAGGTCGTCGGGTTGCATGCCGGCCGCGGCCAGACGCACACGGTGCGTCGGCACATGGTCATAGGCGTTGCGCACGCTGTCGCGCAGCCGCTCGATCTGCAAGGCAGCGAGTTCGTCGCGCGACATCGTTTCCAGTGCAGGGTGCAGATAACGCTGCCCGCGCTTCAAGGTACCGATGCCGACTTCCGCTCTGGTGATCGCTCCCATGACGCCTCCTTGTCGCTCAACGTCGCACGCCGCGCACCGGCAAATGCACGAGGGCGAAACCCTGGTTGAAACCGGCACGCGTGATGAGCGTGAACTTGAGCCACGCGCCGGTGGCGGCAATCAGCACACCGGCCAGCGCGAGCAAAACGTCGCGCAGCGCGCCGCCGGCGTAGCCGCTTGTCGCCAGCGCGATCAACAGCAGCGGAACGATCGACCCGGTGTGCTGCAGCCAGCTGCCCGCGGCGTCGAGCGCGGCCAAGGCGCGTGGCGCTGCGGTGGCTGCGAGGCGCCGCTGATAGGCGGGCCAGAGCAACCCCCGCCCGATCACCAGCGCGCCGATGAAGCCGAGCAGCATCAGCTGGCTCGCAGCGCGCGCCGGCTGTACGAGCAGCAGCAGTCCCGCACCTTCAGCAAGCCCGGTGAGGACGAGCAGCGGCACAACCAGCGGCTCGCGCCACGCCGGGATGCCCTTGGCGCCCTGCACGATGCGCGCCTGGCAATAGACGAAGGCCAGCGCGAGCAAGGCGGCCAGCCAGCGAAACTCCACCAGCCCGAACGCGCTGGCGAGGGCCACAGGCATCAGCAGCGCAGCGACGAACGCCTCGCGCGTCATCCACGAAGTGCGCGGATTGAAGAACACGTGCAGCGCACGCAGTGGTCGGCCGATCTCGAGCCAGACGCAGAGCAACCCGGCGCCGACGAGCGCGAGGCCGGCGAGCAGCAGCGTGACCCGCGCCAACCCTTCTGCACCGGAGGCGACGCCGAGCACGATCAGCCCCCCCCCGGCGCCGCCGCAAACGAAGTTGCCCGCGGCGCGCCAGTCCCATTGAGTCTGTTGCCATGGGTTGGGGCCGTAGGTCGATCCACTCATCGGGCTTCTCCCTTGTCCCACAGGTAGAAGAAGCCCGGCCCGGTGCCGAGTTCTTCGTGCATGCGGAAGTGCTGGTTCTGTTCGAGCAGCTGTGATACGTTGCTCTGCGCGTCGTCGACGTCGCCGAACACCAGCGCCTGCGCAATGCACGCGTTCACGCAAGCCGGCGTCGCTTCGGGGTCGACACCGGGCGTTTGACCCTTCGCCAGGCCGGCGTCGATGCGTTCGACGCAGAAAGTGCATTTCGTCGCCACGGCCAGGCGGGCGCCGTCGTGGCGCTGCGCTTCGCTGTCGGTGGGCGCGCCGTAGGCGAAGCTCGCGCGGTCCGTCTTGTAGCGCGCCTGGTAGGGGCAGGCGACGGCGCAGTAGGAGCAGCCGATGCACAAGTCGTAGTCGATGGTGACGATGCCGTCGGCGCGTTTTTTCGTTGCCGTCGTCGGGCAGACTTCCATGCACGGCGGCTCGTCGCAATGCTGGCAGCCCACCGGAACGAAAGCGCGCTGCACGTCGGGGTACTCGCCGAACTCCATGTCGAGCACGCGGCGCCACTGCACGCCCGGCGGTGTGGCGTTGGCGTGGCGGCACGCGGCAGTGCACGTCTGGCAGCCGACGCAGCGCCGCAGGTCAGCGACCATGGCCCACCTTGTCATGCGGCCCTCGCCTTTTCTGTCGCTGCACGACGGATCTTCACGCGCACGATGTCCGCTCCAGAGCCGGTCGCGTCGGTCTGCGCCATCGACATCGTCGCCAGCGAATTCAGGCTGGGCACGCCGAAGTCTTTTGCCAGCGGCGTCGCCCAATGGTCGAACTGGCCGATCAGCAGCAGTGTGTCGGGGCGGATGCCCTGGCGCAACACGGCGCGGCCTCGCAC
>JBEBHW010000481.1:0-3641 GCA_040081145.1 Burkholderiaceae bacterium | reverse complement strand
CATGACCCTGCGCGACGGTGGGCCGACAAAGGATTTCCTTGAACGACCACGTCCGACAGCCCGGCGCGGCCCGCGCCCCGCGCTTCATCCAGACCTACCTCGAAGACCAAGGCGCAACGCGCGAAGAATTGCAGCGCGGACTGGCGGCAGCGCAGCCGTTCATCGCGCCCAAGTTCCTCTACGACGCTCTCGGCTCGCGCCTGTTCGAGGCGATCACGGAACTCCCGGAGTATTACCCCACGCGCACCGAAGCGGCGATCTTCGGCTCGCACGGCGCAGCGATTGGCGCGCAGATCGACGCGGCGATCGGCGGCGTGGGCAGCCTCGTCGACCTGGGCGCCGCGGGTTGCGCCAAGGCCCTGCGCCTGATTCCGCTGCTGCACCCCGCGAGCTATGTGGCAGTCGACATCTCGGTCGACTTTTTGCGCTCGGGCTTGGCGCAAGTGCAGCGTGAGCACCCGCAGTTGCCCGTTACCGGCGTCGGCCTGGATTTTTCTGCCGAACTCAATTTGCCCGCGGAGTTCGTCCAGGACCGTCCTGTGTTCTTCTACGCAGGTTCGAGCATCGGCAACTTCACGCCGGAGCAGGCGCAGCAATTTCTTGCCGGCGTGCACCGGCAAGCGCGCGGCGGCGGCCTGCTCGTCGGCGTGGACCTGGTGAAGGCGAGCGAACTGCTCGTTCCCGCTTATGACGACGCGCTGGGCGTCACGGCAGCGTTCAACCTGAACATGCTGCTGCACTTGAACCGCCTGATCAGTGCCGACTTCGCAGTGCGCGATTGGCGCCACGTCGCGCTGTTCAACACCGAGGACTCGCGCATCGAGATGCACCTCGAAGCGCGGCACGCACTCACCGTGAATTGGGAAGGCGGCGAGCGTCGATTTGCCGCCGGGCAGCGGTTGCACACCGAAAACTCATACAAGTATCGCGTCGACGCATTCGACGCGCTGCTGCACCGCGCCGGCTTCACGACGACGGCGCACTGGACCGACCCGAACCGCTGGTTCGCGGTGTTCTGGGCTCGCGGCTGACTCCGCCGGGAGTTTGCAATTTCAAAGTCGCGCACAGCCCACGCCCGCCGGGCGATGTGTCCAGGTGCAAGGTGCCGCCGAGCATCGCCGCGTAGCGCGCCACGATCGACAAGCCCAAGCCCGCGCCGCCGCGTGTCGCGCCCGGCTGGCCCTGCACCCAGCGCTGAAGCAGGCGCTCCCGGAGCGCGTCTTCGATACCCGGACCGTTGTCGATGACCGACACCGCGACGATGTCTTCGAGACGACGAACCTCCACGGTTACTGCCGGTCCGGTTGCCCCACCGACACAGCCGTGGCGCAGCGCGTTATCGATCAAGTTGTTCAATGCGCCCTCGAGAAGCACTGCATTGCCGATCGCCAACAACGGCTGGTCGAGCCCGACGCCACCCAGATCGACACCCTGCGCGTCCGCGCGCGGCAAGTGGGCGAGCACCGTGCCGCGTGCGATCTCATCGATGCGCACCGGCACCAATGCCAAGCTGTCGCGCGCTTCATCGGCCAGCGCCAGCGCGAGCAGTTGATCGACCAAACGGCTGGCACGCTCTTGGCTCGTCGCGATGCTGCGCAATTGCACTCGCCAGACATCCGGGTCGGCCTGGGACAGGCCGTATTCAGCGAGCGCGCGGATTCCCGCCAGCGGCGTACGCAACTCATGCGCCACATTGCCCGCGAACTCGCGCTGTGCCTGAACGCCGCGGCCGATGCGCAACATCAACTCATTGATGGCCTGGGCCAAACGTTCGACCTCGCGCGACGGCGCAACGCTGGCCAGCGGCGAGAGGTCCGTCGAGGCTCTGCGGTCCAACGCCGCCTGCAGTCGCTCGAGCGGCGCCAGCTCTCGGCCGACGGTGCGGTACAACCACCATCCGAGCAGGAGAATCAGCGCGGCTTGAGGCAGCCGCGAATACGCACCCAGACGACGCAACAACTCCTGCCGTTCCTGCGTTGCCTGTGCAACCACCACGGAGAAGGAGCCTACACCTTCGGTCCTCAACGTCACCTGGCGCAGCTCGGCGCCTTGGTACGACGCGTCGCTGAATGCCCAGCGCTTGCCGGCCTCAACCTGGGCAGGACGAAGTGGCGCATTGCTCGCCAGTACCGACCCATCGGTGCGCAGCAGCGCAAAGAATTCCTTCTCATCCTTGTCGGGAAGCAACGCACGCAACTCCCGTTCGGCGAGGTCCAGCAACAGAACGCCATTTCGTTCGACCACGTTCGCTGCGATTGCTCGCGCAATACCCACGAGTGCTCGGTCGAATGCCTCCACGGTGAAGAAGTGGGCGACGGCAAACGCCGTCACCGAGCCGATCACCCAGATCAACGCCAACGGCACCAAGACACGCAATAACATGCGCGAGCGCATCGACGGGCGCTCGGCCACGGGTGAAGTTTGCATCGCCATTGGCGACGTCACGATGGTTCGGCGCTTTGCGCTTCCACGACGTAGCCCAACCCACGCAGCGTGCGGATGGTCGCGCCGCTTCCCGCGAGCTTCTTGCGCAGCCGCGACACGAACGCCTCGAGCGCGTTGTCGGCCAGCGCATCGTCGAACCCCGACAATTTGTCGGACAGCGTGCGTTTGCTGACCACGCGCCCCGGCGGTGTCATCAGCTCGAGCAACACCTCATGCTCGCGCGCCGGCAATTCCAAGGGCAGCGGTGCCTCCAGCGCATCCACGAAGAAGCGGCCCGCCTTCCGTTCGAGGATCAAACCACCGATTTGACAGCGGTCGTCCGCATCGTTGGCGCGCCGCGCGAGGGCGCGCAGCCGCGCGTCGACTTCGGCGAGGTCGAAAGGTTTGCCCAGATAGTCGTCGGCGCCAGCGTCCAGCCCCGCGATGCGTTCGTCCGTGCGGTTGCGCGCAGTCAGCACGAGCACCGGAACCCTGTCGCCGCGCGCACGCACCTCGCGCAAGACGTTCAGGCCGCTCCCGTCAGGCAGATTCAGGTCCAGAAGCACGGCATCGAACGGTTGCACGCGCCAAAGGTGGCGCGCGTCCGCCGCCGTGGCCGCTGTGTCGACGCGATGCCCAGCATCACACAAGCTGCGCAGCATCACTTCGCGCAACACGGCATCGTCTTCGACTACGAGGATTCGCATTTCGGCACATTTTCCCGGTGGCCCTTCGAGCGCTGGTCAGGGGCTGGTCAGCCTGGGGCTGCGATAAGGAGCGTGTCCACCGTTGACAACCGGCGCCCTGCGCACGAGCACAAGGATACGCGAATGAACATTCTGGGCCACGCCACACCGGCGCGGATTGTGCTGACAGTCGCCGCAGCCGGCGTGATCGGCAATCTTTTGCTTCGCGCTCGCGGATGCGCTCGCACCCCAGACGAATGCGACAGCGCGACCAATGGCACCCTCCAGCGTCGAGGCGATGCGTGGGCGCTTTCCTGGCGAGCCGAGGCTGAACAGGGGTACGCCGCGTTGGAGGGACTTGTGAGGCTGCAATCCAGCCCGGGTGCGCTCGGTCGAACCGCGACGACCCGGGTGGCCGTCGGTCTGCGCATCGAGGCTCACGCTTGAATCCAGCAAAGCAGACTGCCTTCGTGGTCACCGCACTCATGCTCGTCGGCGCTGGGGCGTGGCTGTGGCGCCAGGGGCTTGCCC
>JBEBHW010000480.1:0-3643 GCA_040081145.1 Burkholderiaceae bacterium | reverse complement strand
GAGGGGGTCAGGGTCAGCATCGGTTTCTCCTTCCAAATCGTGAATTCAGGGGCTCAGCGCGGCACTTGCGTGGGCGGAGCTGGCGCGCCGGCTGCGCGCTTGCGCACGGACGAAGCCGACGAAGCGCTGCGCCCACATCGAGCCGGCGCTGCTGCGCAAGTGCGTGTAGGAGGCGAGCAAGTTGTGGACCAGCACGCCGTCTTGCGCACCATCGATGCCGTGGCCGCGCTCGACGCGGTACGCAAAGGGCAGGGTGGGGTCGAGGTTGTCTAGGCTCGAATGGTGGAATTCATGGCCGCGCTGCTCACCCGTGTCCGCGCCCGAGCCCGAGCTCGCACCGGGCCAGGGCATCGCGGCAGTTTCCGCAAGCCGGACATAGCCGCGGCCCACCGGGCGCTCGTGCATCACGGCGTCGCCGGGAATCGCGCCGACCATGCGTGCGGTGCGCCCCCGCCACGTGATGCCGCGCGACAAATACATAAGCCCGCCGCATTCGGCGTAGGTCGGCAGTCCGGCCTCGATGGCTTCGCGCAGCGCGGCGCGCATCGAAGCGTTCGCTTCGAGGTCGGCCATGCAGGCCTCGGGGAAGCCCCCGCCGATGAACAGGCCGTCAACGGGCGGCAGGTGCGCGTCGTGCAGCGTGTCGATGGGCACGAGCTGCGCGCCCGCGGCTTCGAGGGCAACAAGATCGTCGGCGTAGTAAAAACCGAACGCGCGGTCGCGTGCGATGGCGATGCGCAGGCTGGGCGCGTGCGCGAGCCCTGGGGGATGCGCGGCGCTCGACGCGGCGCGCGGGGAACTCGGAGCGCGAGGGGTGCGCGCGGTACTCGAGGCCAGCGCTTCCAGCGAGGCCAGCGGCTCGGCCGACGCGGCGAGCGCCGCGACGCGCTGCAAATCCACTTGCGCAGCGACGACGCGGCCGATTTCATCGACCCGCGCCCGCGCGTCGCCGACTTCGGCGCACGGCATCAGGCCGAGATGGCGCTCGAGCACCGCCAGACGCGGGTCTTCGGCGACCGCGCCGAGCACGGGGACGTCGGTGTAGTGTTCGATCACGGCGCGCAGCTTGGCTTCGTGGCGCGATCCGCCGACGCGGTTCAGGACCACGCCGCCGATGCGGATGTTGCGGTCGAACGCCTGGTAGCCCAGGATCAAGGGCGCGATGCCGCGTGTCATGCCTCGGGCGTCGAGCACGAGCAGCACCGGCAGGTCGAGGCGTTGCGCGAGCGCGGCGTTGCTGTTGCTGCCGTCCAGCGCCAGGCCGTCGTACAGGCCCTTGTTGCCTTCCACGAGCGCCAGGTCCGCGCCGTGCAGCGCGCCCGTGAAACAGCGCTCGAGCGCGGCGTCGTCCATCAGGTAGGCGTCGAGGTTGAGGCAGGAGCGCTGCGCAGCCAGCGTGAGCCACATCGGGTCGATGTAGTCCGGCCCCTTCTTGAACGGCTGCACGCACTTGCCTTGCGCCGTGAACGCAGCGCACAGGCCGAGCGCCACCGTGGTCTTGCCGGAAGACTTGTGAGCGGCGGAGATCATGAGGCGGTGCATGGTCATGTCTTCTTGGGTGCATCGCTGGGCATAAAGTCGAACGTGCGCACGCCGGCCAGCGTGAGCACGAACGCTGCTGCCAGGCCGCCCACGCCGAGCAGGAGTTCCGGCAGCGATGGCGTGTACGCGGCCACCACGCCGTCGCCAAAGCTGCTGCTCGCGATGAAGCCGGGAAAGACTTCCATCGGAAACGCCTGCCCACCGATGATGAAGACGAACAGCCAGGCGAAGGCCCCCGCCACGACGAGCAGCGCCGCAGCGAGCGTGCTGCGCGCGCCGCTGAGGTGGGGGTGGAACAGCAGGAGGATCGGCAGCAACGAGCCGGCGAGAACGAAGCCCACCCAGAACAGCCCCGCGTAGGCGCCGCCGCCTTGTGCGCCGAGCAGAATGAACGCTTCGAACGCCTGCTGGCGCGCGAAGTACGCCGAGTTCAAGTGCTGCATGGCGACCATGTACAGCGAGGCGAGAACAAAGATGCCGAGCAGTCGCGCCGTGCGCCGCTCGATGTCGGATGCAAGGACTTGCCCGTTCCATGCGTGAAGCGCGGCCTGCGCGATCAGAAAAACCGCCAGCCCCCAGCCGAGCGACAGCACGATGAACAGCGGCGCGAGCAGCGCCGACTGGAACGCCGGGCGCGCGACGAGAAAACCGAAGATCGATCCGGTGCCGGTGGTCAGCGCAAAGCGCCAGACAAGCGCGAGCACACCCACCGGCGTGGACCAGCTGTTGCGCCGGGGTTCGAACAGCGTCCACAAATAGACGACGACGATTCCCGCCATTCCCGAGTAGAGAAACACGTTCAACGCGAAGACGGAAGTGAAGTTGTAGTGCGTCGCGGCAATGAGCACGCGGTCGGGCCGGCCGAGATCGAGCATCAGCACCATCAAGCCGCCTGCGAGCAGCGCCAGGCAGAGCAGACCCGACAACGCAGCGCGCGGCTTGTACGCGGCCTGGCCGAACACCGAGCCGAGCGAGGCGACGTTCAGCACGCCGGACGCGGCGACGATCATGAAAATCGCGAACACATGCGGCAGGCCCCACACGATGTGGTTGTTCATCCCGGTCACGACGTGGCCGTTCACATCCATGTAGTGCGCAGCGCCCAAGCCGATGGCGAGCAGCACGCCGCCCAGGCCGAGCAGCGCCCAGAAGCTGCGCGTCTGCAGCGTCGGGTTCGCGCTGAGCATCACGCCGGCCCCCGATAACGAACGCCGGGATCGAGCTTCAATTCAGCGCGCAACTGCAGCGTCGGCAAGCTGCGGATCAGGCGCGACACTTCGCTGTCGGCGTCGTTCAGATCGCCAAACACGATTGCGCCATGGCCAGCCTGTGAACACGCTTGCGCACAGGCGGTTGTCGAGTTGCCTGCGTCCAGGCGGTGCACACACAGCGTGCAGCCCTCGACGCAGCCCTTGCCGCGCGGCACGTCGGGCTTTTGATCGGTGACGTCTTCGTGCACGAAGGAGCGCGCGTGATACGGACACGCGAGAACGCAGTAGCGGCAACCGATGCAAGTGTGGCGGTCGACGAGCACGATGCCGTCGGCGCGCTTGAAAGAAGCCCCCGTCGGGCACACGTCGACGCACGGTGGGTCGGCGCAGTGCTGGCACATCACCGGCGGCGACGCAGTGCGCCCGGTCTTGACCTCTTTGAGTTCGATCTTGCGAATCCACTGCGGGTCGGTCGGCAAGGTCCCGCCCGACAGGCCGTTTTCGGCATTGCACGCGGTCACGCAGTCGGTACAGCCGGTTGCGCACTTGTTGGTGTCGATCAACATGCCCCAGCGCACGGCAGGGTTCGCGCCGGCGCTCGGCTGCGCGGCGTTCGCGATGTCGATGAGGCGGATGCCCGGCACCAGCGCCGCGCCGCCCAGGCCCACGGCGGCGATGCCGAGAAAGCCGCGGCGGCTCGTCGACGCCTGCGTCTCGTCGCGCTTGTCGAGCTCGCTCATTTCGCGCCTCGCTGCGCCAGCGCTGCCGGCTTCGTCGCGTGGCATTCGAAGCAATCGATCTTCACTGCGGCGTAAGCGTGGCACGAGACGCAGAAGTTGCTTTCGCTCTTTGCCACGCTGCCGGTCTTGCTGCTCGCGTGGCAGGCAATG
>JBEBHW010000479.1:0-3647 GCA_040081145.1 Burkholderiaceae bacterium | reverse complement strand
CGATTCCTGTTCCACATTGTTCAGGAAGTCGAACGGCGCGGCCTGCCCACCGAGCTGGCGCTGCTGCCTTTCATCGAAAGCGCCTTCAATCCCGAAGCCTTGTCTTCGGCGCGCGCGTCGGGCGTGTGGCAGTTCATTCCGTCGACGGGAAGAGTCTTCGACCTGACGCAGAACATCTTCCGCGACGACCGGCGCGACGTGCTCACCTCGACACGCGCGGCGCTCGACTATCTGGAGAAGCTGCACGGCATGTTCGGCGACTGGCACCTCGCGCTGGCGGCGTACAACTGGGGCGAAGGCAATGTGGCACGTGCCATCGCGAAAAACCGAAGAGCGCGCAAGCCCACCGACTACAGCCACTTGCGAATGCCCGCCGAGACCAGGCAATACGTGCCCAAACTGCAAGCTGTGAAGAACATCGTCGCACAGCCTGAAGCGTACGGTCTGGCGCTACCCGACTTGGCGGACTCCCCCTATTTCGTCAGTGTGGCGATCGAAAACGACATCGATGTCGATACCGCGGCGCAGCTTTCCGGGTTGAGCGCGGAGGACTTCCGCGCGCTCAATCCGCAGATGAACAAACCCGTCATTCTTGCGGCGGGTACGCCGCAAGTGCTGCTGCCGCACGACAACGCCAGCCGATTCGTTGAAGAGCTGCCGCGCCATCCCGGACCCTTGTCCAGCTGGATGGCCTGGGTGGCGCCCAACACCATGAAGCCCGCCGACGCAGCCAAGCAGATCGGTGTCAGCGAGGCACACTTGAGAGCGCTCAACAAAATTCCGGCACGCATGCTGATCAAGGTGGGTTCAACATTGCTGGTGCCGCGCCCCGCGGCGCATGAGGCCGATGTGTCGGAGCACCTGGCGGACCACGCCATGCTCGTTTTCGTTCCCGACGGTGCGCAGCGCCGCCGCGTATCCGAGAAGGCCGCGCGGCGCGCTACCGCGCCGGCGCGCAGCGCGATTCGCCCGGGCCGTGGCACGCCGCCCAAAGCCATTGCCAGCGCCCGCGTACCGCAGCACCGCGCGTCAAGGTAATGAATGGGTAGCAGCTGACCGAGGTAGGAGTCGCCGCTTCGTGCTCAAACGTAGTACAGAAGCAGGTAGCCAAGCAAGGCCACCAGCACCCAAAGCGCCATGCTCCGGGTGGGCCAGGTGCGCGCCATGGGGGCGTCCTCACCCGCCTGACGCCGCACCATCGCAAGGATGCCGTTGGTGACATGGTTTGCGCGTCGCAACAGTGCTTGTCGGGCGGCACCGAACCACCTCGCCAGACCTCTCGCCCCCGCGGGCAACAAGCGTCGCCACAACCAGTCGGTATCCAGCGTGATCGTCAGCGTGCGCTTGAGGTAGGGCAGCATCACGAAGAACGCCAGGCCGGAGAAGAGCAACAGCTGCAGCTGGGTCAGCACATGCGCCCAGGTGTACGGCACGTACTTCACCGCGTAGGGCAGCAGCGCGTACAACGGCTCGGTCCACACGCCGAGCGCGATGCAAAGGAAAGCAAACGCGACCATCGCCCAGCGCATGCTCGCTGGCGGTTCGGCCGGGCGCAGTCCCGAGTCCTTCTGGAAGAAGACGAACCAGGGGAACTTGATGCCGGCGTGCAGGAACACGCCCGCCGAGGCCGCCGTGAGCAGCAGCCACACCGTGAGCAGGTGGCCGTCGGCTGCGGCCTGCGACACCATCGCCTTCGAGACGAAGCCCGAGGTGAGCGGGAACGACGAGATCGCCAGCGCGCCGATCGTGCCGCACACCGTGGTCAGCGGCATCGTATGGAACAGCCCGCCGAGTTCCGAGCACTTGCGCCGGTCGGTCATCAGCAGTACCGAGCCGGCGGACATCAGCAGCAGCGCCTTGTAGATGATGTGGGTGAAGGCGTGTGCCGCGGCGCCGTTGAGCGCCATCTCGGTGCCGATGCCGATGCCGGCGACCATGAAGCCGACCTGGTTGACGATCGAGTACGCCAGGATGCGCCGCATGTCGTTTTCCAGCAGCGCGTAGACGATGCCGTAGAAGACCATGAACAGGCCCACCCAGATCAGCAACTCGGTGCCCGGGAAGCCGCGGATCAGCACGTACACCGCGGTCTTGGTCGTGAAGGCCGACAGGAACACCGTGCCGCTCCACGAGGCCTCGGGGTAGGCATCGGCCAGCCAGGCCGACAGCGGCGGTGCGCCGGCGTTGACGAGGAAACCGATCAGGATCAGCCCCTGCGCGATGGAGTCGGGCGCCATGCGCGTGAAGGTGACGCTGCCGGTCTGCACGATGTGGCCTGTGACGCCGGCAAAGAGCACCACGCCGCCGAGCAAGTGGATCATCAGGTAGCGGCGCGCGGCGCGGTAGGACGTGTCCTTGCCATGGCTCCACAGCACCAGCGTTGAGCCCACCGCCATCAGCTCCCAGAATGCGAACACGGTGATCAGGTCGCCGGCCAGCGCCACGCCGATGGCGGAGCCCGCGTAGACGAAGGCGGCAGGCACCTCGACGCGACTCTTCTGGCCGAGCGCGAAGAGTCCCCCGCCGGCGGCCATCAGCGCGAAGATCGTCGCGAACAGGCGCGCGAGCTTGTCGCCCTGCAGCGGCGTGATGGTGTAGTCGAGGAAGCGCGCCTGCCACGCCGGCCCGTCCGGCACCTGCCACACCAGGGCCAGCGCGATAAGCGGCAACCCGATGATCGCGAGTGACCTCGGCGTGCCGCGCAGGAACGGCAGCAGCAGGGCGCCGGCGATCAGCACCAGTGCGGGGTGGATCACGGCCTGAATCGTCGGCTCAGTCATCGCGCTTGCCGTAGTAGGTGTCGGGGCGCTTGAGCACCAGGGCCAGGGCTTTGGCGACGACGATCATCGCGGCGCAGGCCATGAAGCCGAACCAGGCGCTGAAGCCGAACACCGATTCGATCTCGAACTGAGGGTGCAGGTGCACCAGCAGCTCGGCGAGCACGGTGAGCGCCAGCACGACAAGGAAGCCGCGCCACAGGATCTTGACGTTGCGCGGTTGGTCGAGCCAATGGCTCGGCGCGGGTGTCGCGGGTTCTTCGGGCTTCGTATCCATGCTCGTGATCCCGGGGCGCGCTGGTCAGAGGCCGATGGTCTGGCGGGCCAGCGCGAGCGGCACGTCAGGCAGGAAGAACAGCAGCACCGTGGCCGCGGCCGTGGCACACAGCGCCAGCACCATCGGCAGCGGCGCCTCGCCGTGCGGGTGGTCGTGTTCGAGCTTGTCAACGACTGGGGCGACGAAGAAGGCGCGGTACACGATCGGCAGGAAGTAGCCGGCATTCAAGAGCGTGCTGACCACGATCACGCCCACCGCCAGCCAATGCTGCGCCGCCATCGCCCCCGACAGCATGTACCACTTGGAGACGAAGCCCACCGCCGGCGGCAGGCCGATCATCGACAGCGCGGCGATCGCGAAGGCGCCCATCGTCCACGGCATGCGCCGACCGATGCCGTCGAGTTGGCTGACCTCGGTCTTGTGCGCGGCGGTGTAGATGGCGCCGGCCGCGAAAAACAGCGTGATCTTGCCCACCGCGTGCGCGGCGATGTGCAGCACCGCGCCGACCAGCGACAGCGGCGCCAGCACGGCTGCGGCCATCACCACGTAGCCGAGTTGGCTGACGGTGGAGTAGGCCAGCCGGCGCTTGAGGT
>JBEBHW010000478.1:0-3662 GCA_040081145.1 Burkholderiaceae bacterium | reverse complement strand
GCCGGCGTACAAGAAGGCCACGGGAGTGGATGCCCGAGTCGTCGCCTTGGGCACCGGCCAGGCGCTCGACATGGGCCGGCGCGGCGACGCCGACGTGCTGTTCGTGCACGACCAGGTGGCCGAAGAGAAGTTCGTCGCCGACGGCTTTGGCCTGGCGCGCCGGCCGGTGATGTACAACGACTTCGTCATCGTCGGGCCGAAGTCCGACCCGGCGGGTGTTCAGGGCAAGGATGTCGTCGAGGGCTTGAAGAAGCTTGCCCGCTCGGCCGCGTCCTTTGTCTCGCGCGGCGACAAGAGCGGCACACACGCCGCCGAGTTGCGCTACTGGAAAGCCTCCGGCGTCGAAGCGCCGGTGGGCCAAGTGGCGGGCTACAAGGAATGCGGCTGCGGCATGGGCCCGCTGCTCAATATCGCCTCGAGCACGCTCGCGTATGCGCTCACCGACCGCGGCACTTGGCTGTCGTTCAAGAACCGCGGCGAGCTCACGATCCTCGTCGAAGGCGACCAACGCTTGTTCAACCAGTATGGCGTGATCGTCGTCAACCCGGCCAAGCACCCGCATGTGAAGAAGGAACTGGCGCAAGGGTTTGCCGACTGGCTCGTTTCTGCTGAGGGCCAGGCGGTGATCGCGGGCTACAAGATCGGCGGCGAGCAGCTATTCTTCCCGAATGCCGCGAGATAAAGCGAACGGACTGTCGAGTAGGGGTTTGCCCGCACTGGGCAGCCCTCGGACTTACCCAAACAATGCGGCATCGCCGCGCAGCCGCGTGGCACGCAAGAGCCCAAGGAGAACCCCGTGAATGTGTCGATATCACTGACGGTTAACGACAAGGCCGTAACGGCCAGCGTCGACCCCCGCATGCTGCTCGTTCAGCTGATCCGCGAGCAACTTCAACTCACCGGCACGCACGTCGGCTGCGACACCGCGCAGTGCGGCGCGTGCACCGTGCACCTGAACGGCCGGGCCGTGAAGGCGTGTTCCATGCTTGCGGTGCAGGCGCAAGGCGGCAAGGTGATGACGATCGAAGGCCTGGCGACTGACGGCAACCTGCACCCGATGCAGGCGGCGTTCAAGGAGTGCCACGGCCTGCAATGCGGGTTCTGCACGCCGGGCATGGTGATGTCGGCGGTGCAACTGCTCAAAGACAACCCGAAGGCGACCGAGCAAGACATTCGCGACGGCCTGGAAGGCAACATCTGCCGCTGCACGGGTTACCACAACATCGTCAAGTCGATCCAGCTTTGCCAGAGCGGCAAAGTCGGCGCGTCAGCGTGAGGAGCACAACATGACCGACATGAGCAATTCACCGATCGGCAAGTCGCTGCAACGCCGCGAGGACTATCGTTTCCTCACCGGCGCCGGCCAATACACCGACGACGTGGTGCTGCCGCACCAGACCTACGCGGCGTTCGTGCGCTCGCCCTATGCGCACGCCAAGATCCGCTCCGTCAACATCACGAAAGCGCTCGCTGCGCCGGGCGTCGTGAAGATCTTCACCGGTGCTGACCTGGCCGCTGCCAAAGTCGGCGGCCTGCCCTGCGGCTGGTTGATCCACAGCAAAGACGGAACGCCGATGAAAGAGCCGGCGCACCCGGTGATCGCACACGACAAGGTACGCCATGTGGGCGACCAGGTTGCGCTCGTCGTCGCCGAGACGGCGTGGCAGGCGAAAGACGCGGTCGAACTCATCGAGGTCGACTACCAGGAGCTGCCGCCAGTGATCGACATCTCTACTGCGGACACAGTCGGTTCGCTCGTGCACGACGACGTGCCGAACAACACCTGCTACGACTGGGGCCACGGCAACAAGGACGCGGTCGATGCCGCGTTCAAGGTTGCTGCCAAGGTGAGCACGCTGGAATTCATCAACAACCGGCTCGTGCCGAACGCGATGGAGCCGCGCGCCGTGAACGCCGGCTACACCCGGCACGACGACAGCTACACGCTCTACGTGGCGAACCAGAACCCGCACGTCGAGCGCCTGCTGATGTGTGCCTTCGTGCTCGGCCTGCCCGAGTCCAAGGTCCGTGTCATCGCGCCCGACGTGGGCGGCGGCTTCGGCTCGAAAATCTTCCTCTACCCGGAAGATGTGGCGCTCGTGTGGGCCAGCAAACACGTGGGCCGCCCCATCAAGTGGACGGCCGAGCGCAGCGAATCGTTCATGACCGACGCGCACGGCCGCGACCACGCGACGAAAGTCGAACTCGCGATGGACGCGAAAGGCATGTTCCTCGCGCTGCGCGTAAAGACGATCGCCAACATGGGCGCGTACCTGTCGACCTTCGCGTCGAGCGTGCCGACGATTCTTTACGCGACGCTGCTCGCCGGCCAGTACAAGACGCCGGCGATTTACGCCGAAGTGAAAGCGGTGTTCACGAACACGTCGCCGGTGGACGCGTATCGCGGCGCGGGCCGACCCGAAGCGACCTACGTTGTCGAGCGCATCGTCGAGCAGGCGGCGCGTGATTTGAAGATGGACCCTGCGGCACTGCGCCGACAGAACTTCATCACCGAGTTCCCCTATGCAACGCCGGTGGGCCTGACGTACGACACGGGCAACTACGCAGCGCACCTGGACAAGGCGATCAAACTCGCGGATGTGGCCGGCTATCCGGCGCGCAAGGCGGCAACTGCCGCGAAGGGCTTGAAGCGTGGCATCGGCTACAGCTGCTACATCGAAGCCTGCGGCATCGCGCCGAGCAATATCGCCGGCGCTCTCGGCGCACGCGCGGGACTGTTCGAAGCCGGCGAGGTGCGCGTGCACCCCACCGGCACGGTGACGATCTTCACCGGCTCGCACAGCCATGGCCAGGGCCACGAGACGACGTTTGCGCAAGTCGTCGCCGCCAAGTTGGGCATCCCGGTGGAGAACGTCGAGATCGTGCACGGCGACACCGGGCGCATTCCGTTCGGCATGGGCACCTACGGCAGCCGCTCCTTGAGCGTCGGCGGAACAGCGATCGTGAAGGCGGTCGACAAGGTCATCGCCAAGGGCAAGAAGATCGCTGCGCACCTGCTGGAAGCCGCGGACACCGACATCGAGTTCGAGAACGGCGAGTTCAAGGTCAAGGGCACGGACAAGAAGGTGCCGTTCGGCTCGGTCGCGCTCACGGCTTACGTGCCGCACAACTACCCGCTCGACAAGTTGGAGCCGGGCCTGAACGAAAACGCCTTCTACGACCCGACGAACTTCACCTACCCCGCAGGCACCTACATCTGCGAAGTCGAAGTCGATGCCGAAACCGGGCGCACGCGCGTGGACCGCTTCACCGCGGTCGACGACTTCGGCAACATCGTGAACCCGATGATCGTCTCGGGCCAGGTGCACGGCGGTCTGGCGCAGGGCTTGGGGCAGGCGATGGTCGAAGGCTGCCAGTACGACAAGAAGACCGGCCAGCTGCTCACGGCGTCCTACATGGACTACACGATGCCGCGCGCCGACGACTTGCCGAGTTTCACGGTGGACACGACGAACACGCCGTGCACGCACAATCCGCTCGGCGTGAAGGGCTGCGGCGAGGCGGGGGCGATCGGCTCGCCGCCGGCGTTCATGAACGCGCTGACTGACGCGCTCGGCGTGAAAGACCTCGCGATGCCGGCGACGGCAGAGCGCGTCTGGCGCGCTGCAAACAACATGGCTTGAGGAGGACACCACATGTAC
>JBEBHW010000477.1:0-3666 GCA_040081145.1 Burkholderiaceae bacterium | reverse complement strand
GTATGGCATGTGGGCTCTCCGTCAGGCGGCAGGCGCCGCAGTGGCCGAGGCGGGTGCCTGGCGGGCCTCGAACTTGAAGGCCTGCGTCGGCACGATAAATCGGTGCGACATGGTGAGCATGCGCATGTAACCCGGCGTCTTGGCCCGTAGGATGTCTTCCTCGACACCCGAGAAAGCGATCTGTACTCGGGAGAGCGCCCTCGTCTCGTCCTGGCTGGAGAGGTGGCTGACGAAGAAGTTCTCCGTCTGGGCCAGAAGCTCTTTGTTGATCGTCGAAGGCGACTGTGTCGAATAGACCATGCCGATGTGGAACTTGGCACCTTCCTTGGCGAAGCGCGCATAGACGCCCGTCAGATCCTTGCTCTCCGGCGGGAACAGGTTGTGTGCTTCTTCGAAGTACAACTGCACATACCGGTTGCCCAGGTTGTTGCCAACGAACTTAGTTTCCTGGGCGCGAAAGACCGCGGTAGATAGGAGGTTCGAGAAGTACTTTCGAATTGCATCGGTCGCGTTGCCGAGATCGAGGATTACGGTCCGGCCTTGATCAAGGAACTGCAGGATCTCGCCCTGGAAATCGCCAGCGTTTGCCGCGTGGTAGTTGCGGTAGGGTCGGATGACCGCGGGGCCGGAGCCCGTGGCCGGGTTCACGAATTCCAGCAACGCGACGGCGTCCGCATCGAATGAGGGGCGACCATCGCTGCCTATGAGGGTCTGGTCGTTCGGGGTCTCGCGCCGGAACTGTGCGATGACCTCAATTTCGGCCTGCAACTGATCCAAATTCGTCGGATTGGGCGGTACCGGCTGGCCCGGACGCACCGTGCCATAGGCGGCGGTACGAAGGCGCTGGTTGAAGTGGCAGTCGAAGTGCTGGACGTGCTGGGTAGCAACCAGGTTCATGCCCCTCAGACGTTTCACGTCGGCGGGGAAGCCAGCCTTGTGCAGGATCGCCCAGTACATCTGAATCTTCCGGACGGCACGCGTCTTGTCGGACTCGTTCATGCCAGGTAGCTCGGCGATGTCCGGCAGTCCAACGCCCGCGAAGCTGCGGATGTAGTTCGACATCTTGTTATCCTGCGCCAACATCTGACCAAGTACCTCAAGGCACGCGGCAGGCTGCTCATAGAAGTTCATCCGCAGCGGTCGTGACGGCGTGCCCCTCCGCTGTGTGAGAGCGTAAACCTCGCAGCGCGCCTCGTTGGCAGACCGCAACGAGCGATTGTCGTCCTGAGGGTTGTCGTTTGCGTACTCGCCGTTGATGTCGAAGATGAGCTGACCAACCGAACTATCTAGAGCGGTCGCATCGAGCATGCCCTGCGCCAGAAGTTTCACGACGTTGGACTTGCCCAGCCGAGTCTTGCCGAACATCGCCGTGCGGCAGCCCTTGAAGTCCTTCATGGAGATTTGGACCGGGATGTTGGTGACACTCCCATCGCTGAATAGTCCGCACTCCATTGTGCGCAGCGTCCCAATTTCTACGCGGTCCTCGAGCTTGACCATCCCGTTGACGATGAGCTTCAACAACGCTTCGTCGGGGGCAAAGACCTTATAGCGGTGCGCGCTGACGACGTTGTTCACATCGCCGGAGAACTCGAGCCTGCGCATGTTCTGCGGGTTTGCATAAAACATTCCGAGAACGCCGCAGTCCAACGCGCCCCATTGAAGTTCGCTCTGAGTCCACACATCGAGCTCCGGCATCGACTTCTTGTGCAGCTCGAAGTAGGTCTGCTGAACTTGGCTCGAAAGCGGGGTCGGCGACACGCCAGTGACGCGCAGCAGCGTGAAGTGCGGCGGCGTGTTGCCGGCATTGACCGGCGTCATGATGAGGAACGAGCCTCGTGGGATGCCGCCTACTGCCAGCTTGTAGGGGTCGCTCGTGATGATCTTTGCCGTATCGAAGCCTAGCTCCAGCACATAGCCGACGAATCGCATCTGAGCGATCTGGCGGGCCTGCTCCATTGCGTCCTCGCGGGCGAGGAATGTCCGCAGTGCGTCGATCGGGTTTCCCTGAGTCGCGGCAGTGTTCAAAAGTACACCGAGTTCTGGCATGGTCTTGGGTCTCCCTAGGTGTTGGCTCGGATGATGAGTTCTTCGAAGTACTTTCGGCTCGCGTTGTCAGCAGAGATCCGCGAGAAGCGTGATACCACGTCGAACGTGAACTCGGGGTAGCCGTAGAGGCCGCGGACGGAGTGATGGTTGGCGTTGGTGCACAACACCTTGGCGCCTCGGCGGGCCGCCCGAAGCAGTGCTTGGGCCAAGCGCTGCTGATCCCCCCAGGAGAACAGGACCTCGTTGTACTTGCGGAAGCCGTTGTAGTTGTGCAGCACCGTGTACGGCGGGTCCGCAAACACGAAGTCGTCCTCCTCCGCGCGGTCCACCAGCGCCTCGAAGTCGCCGGCGACGAGCTCTGCGCCTCGCAGCAAGCGAGACATGCGTTCAAAATCGTCGGTCTCGATGACCACCTTGGCCTTCGTGCCCCTAGGCACGTTGAACTGGCCCTGTCTATTGACGCGGTAGATGCCGTTGAAGCAAGTGCGGTTCAGGTAGATAAGCCGCGACGCGCGCTGGGTGAGGTCTTCGGGGATCTTCTCTCGCACCCAGTAGTAGTACCCGTCGGCATCTTCGCGATGGCGTCGCTGCCGGTAGCGCAAGCTGTTTTCGAGCCCCTGCCAGTCGTTCTTGATCGCCTGGTAGGTGGCGACGAGGTCGGGGTTCACGTCGCCCAGCAGGGCTTTCTCCGGCCTCATGTGGAAGAAGACTGAACCTGCCCCGAGGAACGGTTCGATGTATGTGCTGAAAGACTGAGGCAGCTCGTCGGCGTAACTGAACACCAACCAGCGCTTTCCGCCCGCCCACTTGAGGAAGGGGACAAGACGCGTCGCCCCGGTATCCGATTTCGTGGGCAAGCCTGATGTCCCTGTCGGTGGCCTTTCGGGCTTCCTGTCTTTCACCTGGCGACGCCTGTCGGATCCCTTGACCCCTGCCGCGGGAATCTTACGTCATGCACATCATCTGCCGAAACTCTGAACGCGCTCAATCTCGCCAGGGGATACCAGCTTCCATGTCACATAACCTACTGGAACTTCGAGGTCCCGATTCCAGGTGAGCGCACTTCTCCCGCGCCAGGTCGAAAGGCATCGACGAAATTGCGTCTGGCTTCGCTGAGAATCTCCGCACACGTGCCAGCGCCGCGAAAGCTCACTCAACGCATCAACCAGCGCCGTTCATCGCTCTATGCAATTCGCCCACACCCCCGCCATCTGGCAAGCCTTCCCGGAGTTGGTCGCCGGCGTCATCCACGCCGACGCCATCCACGCCCAAGCCTCGGTGCACGCGGCGCTGACACGCTACGTCGACATGGCGAAGGCGCAGCTGCAAGCCGGCGCCGAATCCGACCTGCCCGCCATCCAGGCCTGGCGCCGCGCCTTCGCGCGCATGGGCTTGAAACCCACGCAATACCGCTGCGCGGCCGAAGCGCTGCTGCGGCGGCTGCGCAAGGAGGGCAGCCTGCCGCCGCTGCACCCGCTGGTGGACCTGTGCAATGCGATGTCGGTCGCCTACGCGATTCCGATTGCGGTGTTCGATTTGGCCCACGTCGCCGGCAACCTGCAGGTGCGCCACGCCACGGGCGATGAAGACTGTCTCGCCTTCAGCGGCGAGCACGAGCGG
>JBEBHW010000476.1:0-3671 GCA_040081145.1 Burkholderiaceae bacterium | reverse complement strand
GAAGGCGGTGCCGAACTCGGGCCCTTGGGCAGCGCGATCGACCAGATGGCGTCGAGCCTGAACCAAATGATTTCGACGATGCGCGATGAAGCGTTGAACGCGTCGTTCGAGAAACAGCTCGCTGGCGCCTTGGACATGACCGACCGCGAAGCGCAGGTCGCCACGGTCGCGGCACGTGCCATGGGCGAGGTCTCGGTCGCACATGCCATGGAATTGTTGATTTCCGATTCGAGCCTGGCCCACATGGCGCGCGCCGCGGAACATCCGAGCGCGGGCGCGCCGGGTTGTCGCGTCGGGTCACCCTACGACTGCGTCGCCGTACGGCGCGGCAACCTCATCACGTTCGACGACAGCGAAGCGCTCGACGCGTGTCCGCAGCTGCGAGGCCGCCCCTGCGGCGGGCTGTCGGCGGTGTGCGTTCCGGTCACATTCATGGGTCGCGCCATCGGCGTCTTGCACAGCACCGGCCCCGTCGACCTGCCGATGACGCCGGACCAGGTGCGCAAGGTCGGCAACCTCGGCACGCAACTCGGCATGCGCCTGGGCACGGTTCGGGCGTTCGAGAAGAGCCAGATTCAGGCGCGCACCGACGGCCTCACCGGCTTGCCGAACCGGCGCACGCTGGAGCGGCAGATGCACCTCATGGCCGCGAGCGACAAGCCTTTTGCCCTGGTGATGTGCGATCTGGACCACTTCAAGCGCTTGAACGACACCTTCGGCCACGCGGCGGGCGACAGTGCTTTGCGCGTCTTCTCCGACGTGCTGCGTCACTCGCTGCGCGAGGCCGATCTGGTGGGCCGCTGGGGCGGCGAAGAGTTCGTGTTCGTGCTCGCGCAGTCGCATTCGCATGCGGCGGCCGAGATGGTCGGACGCCTGCGCGCGCGCCTGGCGGCGACTCTGCAACTCGGCAAGGTGCCTGAGTTCACTGCGAGTTTCGGCGTTGCCGATTCAACGTTGACGCGCGAGCCCGATCGGCTGGTGCAGCTTGCCGACGTGGCCCTGTACCAGGCCAAGGCGCAGGGCCGCGATCGGGCGTGCCTGGCCGAGCCGTCGATGGAGTTCGAGCTCGACGAGCACCGGCGCATGCTGCGTGGCACGGACGGCGCCACCGAGGCCTCGAGCGGGCTCGCGTCGATGTTCGCCGAAGAGGCGTAGTCGGCCACCGGCCGCGCCGCGGGCGCGGCGCGCGTGGCGGGCGGAGTGCCGCTCGGTGCCGCGAACCCGCCGCGGCGCCAGCGACGCGCCCACAGCAAAAAACGCGCCTGCTAGCATTGGGCCATGGTTGCGCCCATCGTCATTGCCACGCGTGAGAGCCGGCTTGCGTTATGGCAGGCCGAGCACGTGCGCGAGCTGCTGCGTGCGCAGCTCGGCTTGCACGCCGAGTTGCTCGGCATCACGACGCGTGGTGACCAGATCCTCGACCGCACGCTGTCCAAGGTGGGCGGCAAGGGCCTGTTCGTGAAGGAACTCGAAGCCGCGCTGGCCACCGGGCAGGCGCAGCTGGCTGTGCATTCGCTGAAAGACGTGCCGATGGACCTGCCCGAAGGGTTCGAATTGACGGCGGTCTTGGCGCGCGAAGACCCGCGCGACGCGTTCGTCTCGAACGCGCATGCCGGCCTCGCGGCCTTGCCGCAAGGTGCGGTGGTGGGCACGTCGAGCTTGCGCCGCGTCGTGCAGCTGACCGCGCTGCGCCCCGACTTGACGATCATTCCGCTGCGCGGCAATCTCGACACCCGGTTGAAAAAGCTAGACGCTGGCGACTACGACGCGATCGTCCTGGCCGCCGCAGGGCTGAAGCGGCTCGGGCTCGCAAGCCGGATCCGCGCCACCTTTGAAACCTCCCAGATGCTGCCTTGCGCGGGCCAGGGTGCGCTCGCCCTCGAGGTGCGCAGCGATGCCGCCGGCCTGCGCGCCCAGTTGGACGGGTTGACGCATCGCCCGACGTGGTTTGCGGTGCAGGCCGAACGCGCCGTGTCCAGGGCCTTGGGAGGAAGTTGCAGCGTGCCGCTGGCCGCCCACGCCACCTGGTCCGGAGCGGTTCTGCAGGTGCGCGCGGCGCTGGGCAATCCGGCGGCGCCGGCTGCGCCGCTGTTGCACGGCACGGTGCAGGGCCCGGTGGCCGACGACGCGGCCGCGTTGGCGCTCGGCGCGGCCGTTGCGAAGCAGTTGCGTGACCAGGGTGCGGACGCCTACCTGGCCGCCGCTGCGGTGCAGTAGGTGGCCGCGGGCACGTGTCGACGCCGCTTGCCGTGAAGGTTCTCATCACCCGCCCGGAGGACCAGGCAGCGCAGTGGGTCGAACGCTTGCGCAGTCTGGACATCGACGCCGTGCCCTTGCCGCTGATTCGCATCCGGCCCGTCGCCGAACCGCTGCCGGTGGTGCTGGCGTGGTCGCGAATCCACCAGTTGCGCCTGATCGTGTTCGTCAGCCCGAACGCCGTCGAACATTTTTTTGCATTGAAACCCGCAGGAATGCGCTGGCCGCAGGGCCTGGGCGTTGCTTCCACCGGGCCGGGAACGACGCGCATCCTGCGCGAGCACGGCGTGCCGGCGCAGCGCATTGCGGAGCCTGCGGCCGACGCGCCGCAATTCGATTCCGAGGCGCTGTGGGCAAGCCTGGAGGGGACCGACTGGCGCGACGCGAAGGTGCTGATCGTGCGTGGTGACGGCGGGCGCGAGTGGCTCGCCGAGAAGTTGCGCGCCCAGGGCGCCAAGGTCAGCACGGTGGCCGCATACCAGCGCGCCGCGCCGTCGTTCACCCAGCCGCAGTTGGTGCTGCTCGCGCAGGCGCTGGCCGAACCGCAGACGCACCTGTGGTTGTTCAGCAGTGCGGAAGCGGTGTCGCACCTGGCCGACGCGCTGAGCAACGTCGACCTGGCGCGCGCCTGGGCGATCGCCACGCACCCGCGCATCGCCGCACGCGCCCAGGAGGTCGGCTTCGGCAACGTCGTCAAGACCCGGCCGTCGCTGGACGCCGTCGTCGCGTGCATCAAGCTCACGGCAGGAAGCCCCGCATGACTTCGAATGAATCCGGCGTCTCCCCAGCCCCCGCAGCGAACCCAGCCGGGCGCGACACCGCGCTCGAAACGCCCTCGGTGGCGAGCAATCGGCGCCGCAGCATGCGCCGCTGGCGCACCGTGGCGCTGGGGCTCGCGCTGGTGCTCGGCGCGGCGAGTCTGTGGGTCGCGTGGAATGTCAGCGAGCGCCACGCCGCGCTCGAGCGCGAACTCGTGCTGCGCCAGCAGGAGAGTTCAGTCCAGGCCGTCGAGGCGCGCCTGTTTGCCAAACAGGCGCAAGACGGCATGCTCGAAGCAGCGGCGAAAGTCGCGCTGCTCGAGGCCCGCCTGGCCGAGGTGACGGTGCAGCGCGGCCAGCTCGAGGAGTTGCTGCAATCGTTGACGCGCTCGCGCGACGAGAACCTGATCGTCGACATCGAATCGGAAATCCGCGTGGCGGTTCAGCAAAACGCGATCACGGGCAGCGCCGAGCCGTTGCTCGCCGCGCTCCGGCAAAGCGACGAACGCCTGGCACGCCACGCCCAACCCAAGTTCGAGCGCGTGCGCCGCGCCATCACGCGCGACGTCGACCGAGTGCTCGCCTCCGGCGTCGCCGACGTGTCGAGCCTGGCGATCAAACTCGACGAAGCGGTGCGCATGGTCGACGAGTTGCCGC
>JBEBHW010000475.1:0-3672 GCA_040081145.1 Burkholderiaceae bacterium | reverse complement strand
ACGCCGCCGACTGGGCGACGATCTCCATGAACCAGCGCATGGGCTTTCACGAAGTCGCGAAGTTCCCGACCAAGCTTTTCCATTCGATGCCGGTGCAGGAATTTACCGTCAACATGGACGCCTGGAAGAAGCTGCCCGATGACCTGAAAGCGATTCTGTCGAGCGCGGTGCGCGAGTGGACGTGGGACCAGATCCAGCGCATTGCCGTTGACGACGCCCGCGTCACCAAGGAACTCGCTGCCAAGGGTGTCACCGCAGCGTCCTGGCCCGACGCCGAAATGGCGAAGATACGCGCCCTGGCCGAGCGCACCTGGGAAGACTGGTCGAAGAAGACGCCGCTCGCCAAGTCGGCGTACGACTCGCAACTGGCCTGGCTCAAGGACCTCAAGGTCATCGCCTGATGGCGCAGGGTTCGGCCGCCGGGGTTCAAGGCAACCCTCCCCCGGCGGGGGAGGGTTTGGCCGATCGCTTTTGCGACGGCGTCGATCGGATCAACAGCTGGCTCGGGCGTGGCCTGGCGTTGTCCATCTTCGTCGTCACATTGGTCGTTCTCTACGAAGTCATATCGCGCGGTGTGTTCGGTGTGGGCACGACCTGGGCAAACGAGACCACGATCTACGTGTCGGCGTGCGCCTATTTAGTGAGCGGCGGCTACGCGCTCGCGCACCGACGCCATGTGCGAATCGACGTCATATATGACCGGCTTGCGGCGGGCACGCGCGTCAAGCTCGACGTCTTCACCTTCCTGTTCTTCGTTATCTACGTCGGCGCGCTGATCTGGGTCGGCACCACGCTCGCCTGGGGCTCGTTCCTCGAGGGCGAAGGAACCGGCACGCCGTGGAACCCGCGCATCTGGCCGGTGAAGTTCGCGATTCCGCTGGCTGGCCTGCTGCTGCTGCTGCAGGGCGTCGCTAACCTGTTGCGCGATTGCGGAATCGCCGATCCGAAGAGCCGCGCTTCGTGATGAGCGCCGCAGCGTTGTCTAAAGAATTGCCGAGAGTGTGCCGATGAGCATCGAGCTGCTGAGCCTGCTGTTCGTCGCCGTCTTCGTCGTCATCCTCCTGACGGGGCTGCCGCTCGCGTTCGCCACGGGCTCCGTGGCGGTGTTCTTCGCCGTCGTGCTGTTCGGCCTGCCGGGCCTCACGCTCATCGTCGGGCGCGTCTTCACGCTGATGGGCAACTATGTGTTGCTCTCGGTGCCTTTGTTCATCTTCATGGCCTGCGTGCTCGAACAGGCCGGCATCGCCGAGGCGATCTTCCGTGCTGCGCACGTCTGGGCCGGGCGTATCCGCGGCGGGCTCGCGGTGGCGGTGATCATCTCTTGCGCGCTGATGGCGGCAATGGTGGGCGTGATCGGCGCCGAGATCGTGACGATGGGTGTGGTGGCGCTGCCGGCGATGCTCTCGCGCGGCTACAAGAAAGAACTTGCCCTGGGCTGCATCTGCGCTGGCGGCGGACTGGCGACGTTGATCCCGCCGAGCGTCGTCTTCATCATGTACGGCCTCACCGCCGGCGTGTCGATCGGCCAGCTGTACGTTGCCGGCGTGATTCCGGGGCTGATGCTTGCGGGCATGTACATCGCCTACATCGTCGTGCGCTGCAAGTTCCGGCCTGACTTCGCGCCCGCGGCGAGCGAAGCCGAACTGTCGATTTCGCTGCGCGAGAAAGTTGCGCTGCTCAAGGAATTGGTCCTGCCGGGACTCGTGGCGTTCAGCGTGTTGGGTTCGCTCTACCTCGGCTGGGCCACACCCACCGAGGCGGCAGGCGTGGGCGTCGTCGGCGCGGTGTTCGCGATGTGGTGGAACGGCAAGCTGAGCTGGGACAAGTTGCGCAAGGCGGCGCAGGACACGGCCAAGGTCACGGTGATGCTGTACTGGCTGTTCTTCGGGTCGTCCGCGCTGATCGGCGTCTACACCCTGGCCGGCGGAACCAAGCTGATCCAGGATGTGCTGACGAACCTGCCGGTGGGCCCGATCGGCGTCGTGATCCTGATCCAGCTCGTCTGGATCGTTCTGGGCTGTTTCATCGACTGGATCGGCATCCTCTTGCTCACCGCGCCTATCTTCGTGCCCGTGGTCGTGGCGCTCGGCTTCGACCCGGTCTGGATGGGCGTGCTGTTCTGCATGAACATGCAGATCTCCTACATCTCGCCGCCGTTCGGTCCAGCCGCGTTTTACCTCAAGGGAGTCACGCCGCCGGCCATCACGCTGGTGGACATCTTCCGCTCGATCTGGCCCTACTTGGGGTTGCAGGTGGTCGCGCTCGGCTTGGTGATCGCATTCCCGCAGATCGCGCTGTGGCTGCCGAGCACGATGGCTCGATGAAGGTTGCAGCATGTGGCGCTCGCTCGATGCAGTGCTCGACGTCATGCGCGTTCCCGCAAGCGGTGACGTATCGGTCGCCGTGTTGCCGGTACCTCAGCACGCCACCGCGGGCAGCAGCGCGCACGACTGCACCTGCGAAGTCCTGATCGTCGGCGGCGGCACCGGTGGCGTGGCTGCAGCGCTTGCGGCGGCGCGCGCCGGACGCCAGGTTGTCTTGCTCGAAGAGACCGACTGGCTGGGCGGCCAGATGACGGCGCAAGGCGTGAGTGCGCTGGACGAGCACGAATACATCGAGACCTTCGGCGGCACGGCGAGCTACTACCGGTTGCGCGGCCTGCTGCGCGACACTTACCGCGATCGTGCCGGAGCCGCCGGGCTGCGCACCGAATTGAACCCCGGCGCCTGCTGGGTGACGCGCTTGGCGTTCGAGCCGAGCGCCGCGGTTGCCGCCATCGAGCAGATGCTGCACCCGTTTGTCGAGTCGGGGAGATTGACCATCCACCGCCGCACCAAGGTCGTCGCGGCCGAAACGTTAGGCGACCGCATCGTCACGGTGATCGCGATGGACCTGGAAGCTGCCGGCCTGATCCGCTTTCGCCCCGAGCTTGTCATCGACGCCACCGAGCTCGGCGACCTGCTGCCGCTCAGCGGCGCCGAACACGTGATCGGTGCGGAGACGATTGCGCAGACCGGCGAGCCGCAGGCCCAGCCGCTGGAGCCTAAGCCGCAATGCGTGCAGAGCTTCACCTACACCTTCGCCTGCGAACGTCGCATCGAGGGCGAAAATCACGCCATCCCCCGGCCCGAGAAGTACGAGCACTACCGCGCCACTCAGCCGTACAGTTTGCGCATCGAAGTGCACGGCGGAGAGATCTATGGCGAGACCAGCGGCTGGCTCGACTACAAGCTCTACGACACGATGCCCGGCACCAAGGGCGGTCTGTGGACCTACCGCAGGCTGCTCGATCGCGCAATGTTTGCCGGCAGCGTGCCGCACGACGTGACACTGTTCAACTGGCCGGGCAACGACTACCGCGACTGCAGCATCCTGGAGGGCTCGGCGCTCGACGCGGCGCGCGCCTTGCAAGACGCGAAGCGCGTCAGCCTGGGCTTCCTGCATTGGTTGCAGACCGAAGCGCCTGCGAGCGGCACTCGCCTGGGCGCGCCGGAATTGCGCCTGCGGCCCGACGTGATGGGCAGTGCCGATGGCCTCTGCAAGTTTCCCTACATTCGCGAGCCGCGTCGCATCAAGGCGAAGAAGACGATCGTCGAGCAGGAGGTTTCAACCACGCACCAGAGCGGGCCGCGCGCCGCGCACTTTGCCGATTCGGTGGGCGTGGGCTGGTAC
>JBEBHW010000474.1:0-3675 GCA_040081145.1 Burkholderiaceae bacterium | reverse complement strand
GTGTTGCCGGAAGGTGGCGTTGGCGGCCTGCACTAGCGCCTGGGCCTGACCCAGGCGGCCCTCTGCCAGAAGGCTTCGCGCGTAG
Organism: Burkholderiaceae bacterium; assembly: GCA_040081145.1. Lineage (GTDB taxonomy): Bacteria > Pseudomonadota > Gammaproteobacteria > Burkholderiales > Burkholderiaceae_C > JAEMQF01. The sequence continues at coordinate 3,590 of JBEBHW010000474.1, read as the reverse complement.
CGCAGCCGAGCATCGGGCGTATAGAACGTGTCGGCGTCCCCTTTGATGTCCAGAATGGCTTGCAGCGAAGCTTCGAACTCCTGCCTGGCTTCGACCCGCTGCCCGGCAGCGTGCAGGACGCTGGCATAACGAGACCGCGCAGCAAGGACCACCGGGTCAGCCTCGCCGACAGCCGCGCTGCCCGTTTCCACCGCCTCGCGGGCAATCGGCAGCGCAGCGTCGACCTCCAGCTGCAGAACCAAGGTGTCGGCCAGCGAGCAGCGCAACTCCACCAGCTGCAATTGCGAGACCTCGGGCATGCCTTGAATCTCGCGGATGGAGGCGCGCCACAACTGCTGCGCCACGGCCAGATCGCCCACCATCTGGTGAACACGCGCGCTCATGCCCAACGCGGTGCTGTGCAGATCGCGGCCAACGTCGGGCGCGGCCCGCAATACCGCCACCGCCTCGTCGGCGTAGGCCATCGACCGGCTCAACGAGATGCTGTAGTTGCGCTGCGCCAGGCGCACCAGCAACTCGCCGCGCAACGATGAATCGCGATCGCCGATCGCGTCGAGAATGCGCTTGGCTTCCTCCAGTGCCGGCAGGATTTCAGCGCGGCGCGAGCTGGTGTGCAGCGCAAACGACAAATGCACCAGCGCCTGCGCCACGCGCCTGTCGTCTTGCCCGTGCAGCCTTCGCAGCAACTCGACGCGCTGACTTTCGAGGTCCGCCGCCCTGTCGTCCAACCCCAGGAGCAGGTACATCTCGGCCAGCGTGGCCATCACTTCGGCCCGCGCTTGCGGGGTGTCGTGCAGTGCGGTGGCCAGGCGCTGCGCGCCCAGGTCCAGGAGTTCGCGCGCAGTCGCCTCGCGCGCCTTGGCGGGGTCCTGCTGGGTGTCGGCGTTGGCTCTGAAGATGTCGAGCAGAAAGCCTTGCACCGCCTGTGCGCGGCGCGACTCGTCTCGTGCCACTCGGGCCTGCTCACGCGCCCGCCCGGCCTGCCAAAGCGCAGCCGCCAGCCCGACCACCAACGCGAGCATCACCAGCGCGGTTGCACCGAAGCCCAGACCCAGCACAAACGCAGCCACCACCAGCGCACCGGCGGCAAGCGGCAGGCGGTGGCGTCGGCCCATCCGCCACAGCCGCAGCCCCCAGGTGTCGGGCCGCGCCAACACGCGCTGCCCGGCGAGGTGGCGGCGCCAGTCTTGCGCCAGTGCGTCGATCGTCGCGTAGCGTTCGGCGGGGTGCTTCTTCAAGGCCTTGTTGAGGATCGCGTCGATGTCGCCGCGCAGTTGCTTGCGCAACGCGTCGGTTTCGGCCATTGAGCTGGCGCTTGCCGGTTCTTGTGCAGTGATGGCTTCTTCCAGTTCGGCAGCGCTGCCGCGCGTCAAGCGGTAGGGCCGCACGCCGGCCAGCAACTCGAAGGCCACCACGCCGAGCGAGTAGACGTCGCTGGCAGTGCCGATGCCCGCGCCGCGAATCTGCTCCGGGCTCGCATAGTCCAGCGTCAGGGCGCGCCCCGCGGCGAGCGTCAGCTCGGTTTCACGGGTCGTTTCGCCTTGCATCAGCTTGGCGATCCCGAAGTCCAGCAGCCGCACCTGGGCCTCTGCGGTGACCAGGATGTTGCTGGGCTTCAGATCCCGATGCAGCACCAGGCGGCTGTGCGCGAACGCCACGGCCTCGGCAACTTGCAACAGCAGCCCCAATCGTTCCGGGACTCCGAGCAGATGCTGCTTGCAATACCGGTCGAGGGGTTGGCCTTGCACGTACTCCATCGCCAGATAGGGCTGACCGTCGTCGGCAAACCCTGCGTCGTACAAACGCGCAATGTGGGGATGTTCCAGCGAGCCCAAGATGTCGCGTTCACGGGCAAAGCGCTGCACCAGGACGCTGCGCCGAGCGTTCGGGATCGGCAGCTTCAGCGCCACGGCACGCTTGAGTTGTCCATCGCCGCGCTCGGCCAGCCAGACCTCGCCCATGCCGCCACGGCCCAATTCGCGCTGCAGCCGGTAGGGGCCCACCGCCTCGCCGGCCTGGAACTGTGGGCTTGCGGGCACTGCGGCGTCGACCGTAAAGGCCGGCACGCGATCGAGCAATTCGCCCGTCTCCCGCGCGGCCCGCCTGGCCAGCAAATCGCGCAACAGGGGAACGAGCGCCAACGCCTCGCCACTCAGCGACCCAAGCCACGCTTCGAGCTCGGTCTGCGGCAGGTCCAGCGCAGTGTCCAGCAGCCCGGACAGTTGCTCGAGTTGATCGGCTGTGAGTTTCAAGGCTCCATCCCGTCAATGTGGCGTCGACATGCCGGCGGGCGGCTCACCCCCGCGGCGCACGGCAGGTCGGGCCGTGACTGTACGCATCACCCGTCCCCTCGAATACGCATTCGTCGCGAAAAACCGGCCATCGCGCGGGCTGCGCTCTTGCGCCATTTTGCTGGAGCTGCGGGTCGCGAACGGCCCGGCCCGAACGTGGCCGGTCTTGCGGGCGCTTCGCGTACTACCCCATGAGGAGCGATGTCCGCTGCTCGGTGCGGGCCGGTGCATGGCCTGCACCTTCAAACTGTTCAAGGAGCTTTTCATGCAGACCGAACCCCTCGCGCAACCGCAGCTGCCCTTGTGGTGGCGTGCCATGCAGTTGCTCACCGTGCTGGCAATTCTGGCGCTCTTCGTTTCGACGCTCGCGGAATCAACCGGCCATGACGCGCCCGCAGCGCCGGCGCAATCGCACAACGCGGTGGCGCCGGAACTCCCGGAGTGGACCGGCGAGCTCGCCCGACTTCGACTGGACCATTCAGTGCTGCTCGGCGCACCAGTTTCCGATGCACCCGACGCCGTCGGCGCCTCGGTCGCAGCCTATGGCCCGCTGCCATGAAGAAACTGCCCGCTCGTCCGAAACACCGCGCAGCGAGATGCGGTGCGGCCACGCTCGCCCTCGTGTCGGCACTGTGCGGGCTCGCCCCACAGGCGCGCGCACAACCGGCGACAAATCAAGCCGAAGCCTTCAGCGTGGCGATGGATCTCTACCGCGATTGCCACTGGAGCGCGGCCTATGGTCGCTTCGCCCGACTCGCCGACACCGGCCACACCGAGTCGGCGCGAATCGCGCTGCTCATGTTGCAGCACGGTCCCCGCCTCTACGGCACCCAGTGGTCGGCGTCAGCAGCACAGATCGAGCGTTGGTCGGCGTGGGGTGCACTGACGATGCCGCGGATTACGGCAGAGGCTGGCGATTGACGCCGGCTGTGTCGGAACAACGCACTGCACCGACCGTAGTGCAGCCCTGCGTAACCGCCCGCGCCACAGCGCTACAGTGCACCCATGACGCCGCACCTCAGTACCGTGGCCGAGCTGCGGGAACTCTATGCAGCGCCGCAAGAGCGCGTGGTGCGCAAGCAGATCGCTGCGCTCGATAGGCACTGTCGGCGCTTTATCGGGACGGCGGGGTTCGATTGCGTGATCTCGGGCTGATGCGCATTCCATAGCGCATGCGCTCAATGCCTTCGTCGATGCGCCCCTCCAGTCCCCAGCGTCGTGCCCAGCGCCACATGAGCCTGCGCGTTGCTGGGGTCGATGTCCAGGGCTCGATGCAGGATTTCCATCCCCCGGTCGCGC
>JBEBHW010000473.1:0-3678 GCA_040081145.1 Burkholderiaceae bacterium | reverse complement strand
GACCGAGACGGTGGCGCCGGCGTTTTCGAACCCGTTGAACGAGGCGCAGCGCAAACTCGGTTCGGTGGGCGTGGCGTCGGGCTGCGAAGCGCAGGTGGTCGACGCGAACTTGGTTCCGGTGCCGGATGGCCGCACCGGCGAGATCACGATCCGCGGCGCCAACGTGATGCGCGGCTACTTGAAAAACGAAGAAGCGACCCGTGCAGCGTTCACTCCCGACGGCTGGTTGCGCACCGGTGACCTGGGACACCGCGACGCCGACGGTTTTTTCTTCGTCACCGGGCGCATCAAGGAGCTGATCATCAAGGGCGGCGAGAACATTGCGCCACGTGAAATCGATGAAGCCCTGCTGCGCCACCCCTCCGTGCTCGACGCCGCAGCGGTGGGCATTCCGGACCGGCACTACGGCCAGGACATCATGGTGTGCATCGTGATGCGCGAGGGGCACAGCGCCGACGAGGCGGCGCTGCGCGAGTTCTGCACTGCGCAGCTCGGGCGCTACAAGACACCCAAGCTGTTTCGCTTCGTCAGCGACCTGCCGCGCGGGCCTTCGGGCAAGGTGCAACGCTTGAAACTCGCCGCCCTGGCGCCGACCTGAGCGATCCGCGCCATGTTGCCGCTGCCCTGGCCGCTGCTGACGTTGGGCCTGCTGATCGTATTCGGCGCAGGCATCGTGCGCGGCTTTGCCGGCTTCGGCTTCTCGGCGCTGTGCGTCGCGGGATTGACGCTGTTCGCTGCGCCCGCGATCATCGTTCCGCCGATCTTCGTGCTCGAAGTCCTCGCGAGCCTGACGCTTCTGCGCGGTGCGCTGAAAGACGTCGACTGGCCCTGGCTGAGCTGGCTGATGCTGGGCAACGCGCTGTTCATTCCACTGGGCATCTCGCTTCTCGCGTGGGTACCGGAAACGCCCTTGCGGGCGCTCATCGGCGCGCTGCTGCTGCTTGCCGCCGTGCTGCTGCGCAGCGGCTTCAGCCTGGCTCTGGCGCCAACGCGCACGCTGCGCATGGCAACAGGGCTCGTGTCGGGCTTCGTCAACGGCGTCGCGGCGATCGGCGGCATTGCGGTGGCTGTGCTGCTCAGCACGGCGCAGATGGCGCCTGCCGCGATGCGTGCAACGATGATCGTGCTGTTCCTCTTCACCGACCTCTACGCGTTGCTCTGGGCCGGAGTCTTCTCGTGGAACACGTCGGCGAGCCTGCTTGGCGAACACACGCTGCTCTGGGCGGCGTGGTTGGCACCGGCGATGCTGGTCGGCATCTGGGTCGGCCAGCGCACTTTTGTCGGCGTGTCGCCTGCGCAATTCCGCCGCCACGTCTTGAATCTGTTGATTCTGATTGCGCTCGTCTGCGTGGTCCGGGCGGGCGCTGCATGGTGAGCGCACCGGAGTTCGACTACATCGTGATCGGCGCAGGTTCCGCCGGTTGCGTTCTTGCGGCGCGCCTCAGCGAAGACCCGGCGACGCGCGTGTTGCTGCTCGAAGCCGGGCCGCCGGACCGGTCACCGTGGATCCATCTGCCCATCGGTTATGGCAAAACGATGTGGAGCAGAACCTACAACTGGTGCTTCCACACCGACCCCGACCCGAACATGAACGGCCGGCGCATCTACTGGCCGCGCGGCAAAACACTCGGCGGATCGAGCGCAATCAACGGCCTGATCTACATCCGCGGCCAGCGCGAAGACTATGACGGCTGGGCGGCGCTGGGCAACTCAGGCTGGAGCTACGCCGACGTGCTGCCCTATTTCATCAAGTCGGAGGGGAATCGGCGTGTGGCCCTGAGCGCGTCCGGTCTGCACGGGGCAGACGGGCCATTGACGGTTTCCGACATCGCCACCAAACACGAACTCATCGAAGCCTTCATCGGCGGCGCGCAGCAGGTTGGCGTGTCGAGCGTGCCGCGCACCGACGACTTCAACGGCGAGAAGCAAGAAGGCGCTGGATATTTCCAGTTGAACACCGCCGACGGCTGGCGTGTCAGCACCGCGACGGCGTATTTGAAACCGGCGCGGCACCGCGCCAACCTGCGGGTGCAGACCGGCGCCCACGCGGCCGGCATCTTGATGGACGGGCGGCGTGCCGTGGGCGTGCGCTACCGCCAGGGCGGCACCTTGAAAACCGCGCATTGCACGGCTGAGGTCTTGCTCTGCGCCGGAGCGATCCAATCACCGCAACTGTTGCAGCTCTCCGGCATCGGGCCGCAGGCCTTGCTTGCCCAGTACGGCATTCCCGTCATCGCCGATCTGCCCGGCGTCGGCGAGAACCTGCAAGACCATTTGCAGTTTCGTCTGGGCTTCGAATGCACGAAGCCAATCACGACGAACGATCACCTCAACTCGTGGACCGGCAAACTCGCCATCAGCATGGAATGGCTCGTGTCGCGCAGCGGCCCGCTGGCGGTGGGAATCAATCAGGGCGGATGCTTCATGCGCGCACTCTGCGACGCCTCGGGCCAGCCTGTCGCGGCCACGCCGGACATCCAGTTCCACGTCGCCACGTTGTCGGCCGACATGGCCGGCGGCAAGGTTCACCCCTACTCAGGCTTCACGATGTCGGTGTGCCAGTTGCGCCCGCAATCGCGTGGGCATATCCGCATTCGCAGCAGGGACTCGCTCGAGCCGCCCGAAATGCAACCCAACTACCTGGCAACCGACCTGGACCGGCGCACCGCCGTCGCCGCAATCAAGGCGGCGCGCGCCGTTGCCGCAGCGCCGCCGATGCGCGGCCTTGTGAAGCGGGAAGTGAAGCCCGGCCCCGAGGCGAGCGACGACGCTGCGTTGCTCGAGTTCTGCCGGAATCACGGCGCGACGATCTTCCACCCGAGCGGCACGTGCAAGATGGGCACCGATGCCTTAGCCGTGCTCGACGCACGTCTGCTCGTGCGTGGCGTGGCGGGCTTGCGCGTGATTGACGCCTCAGCCATGCCAACCCTTGTGTCAGGCAACACGAACGCGCCGGTGGTGATGATGGCCGAGAAGGCCGCTGACATGATCCGGGAGGATGCGCACCGACGCTGACGCAAAGCGGCGGGCCGAAACAAAGCCAGACGGGCCAGCCCCTTGTGAGAACTGGCCCGTTGATTTCATTGGTCGGGACGGCGGGATTCGAACTCGCGACCCCTTGCACCCCATTTAGAAAAAAGGCCATCCAGGGGGGTCCATTGAGTTACATGTTAGGAATCGGAAGTCTTCGAAATCAACGACTTACGTTAAAACGCCGTCCGTCGACGTCTAGCGAAATCCACGTCCATCCGCAATAATTCTGTCGCCCATTCTGTCGCCGGCGACAGAATGATTTTATTGCGAGAACCCGGGGTGGCACGCACCGCGAAAACTAAACGACTTTCGGCGCTCGCTGTCAAGCGATATTCCGAAGGTCCAGCGACGGGCAAGGAATTGCCCGACGGTGGTGGCCTCTACTTGCGCAGACGTGAAGGCGGGTGCTACTGGTACCTGCGCATGACCGACCCGACGACCGGTGCGAACCAGTGGCATCGCATGTTCTCGGGTGACCCGCAGGGCGACTACCCGCACAAGACGCTTTCCGCGGCGCGTGCCGAGGCCGAGCGGCTGTGGGAGATTCGCCGCCACGGAATTGACCCGCGTGCTGAACAAGCGCGCGCAGTCGAACGGCAACGTCAAACGGAAGAAGCGGCGGACCGAGAGACTGCCCGCCGACTC
>JBEBHW010000472.1:0-3681 GCA_040081145.1 Burkholderiaceae bacterium | reverse complement strand
TGCCCAGCCATTGGCTGAACACGACCGCCTTCGCCGCCGGGTCGTCGAGAAGATCGTCGAGCAACAGCATCAGCTCGTCGACCTTGTTCCCATGGTCCGTCTCATGGTCGAGCAGCCAGGTGCTGTTGCACGCCATGCGCATGTTCTGCAGCGCGCATTGCAAGAGGCGCTGGTCGGCATCGGACAGGTAGCCGGTCTTGCGCCAGCGCGCGACGATGCGGATCACGGTCTCGCCGTTGTCGTCGTGGTGCATCCGCTGCTGCGGCGTCAGGGCGACGAAGATGCGGTTGTCCACTCGCTCGGGCAACTGCGTCAGCACCTCGGCCTTGCGCCGGCGCAGCATCACCGGGGCGAGCGTTTGCGAGATTCGATCGAGCGCGCGGTAGCCGATGACGCGGCCGGCTTCGTCGCGCAACTGGTGTTCGTCGAGCAACGCCCAAGTCGGCCCGAGGCGGTGCCGGTCGACGAACTGCACGATCGAAATCAATTCCTCCAGGCGGTTTTCCAGCGGCGTTCCGGTCAGCACCACGGCGTAGGGGCTGGCGATTCTCTTCAGCGCGCGCGCCGCGATCGTGTTCCAGTTCTTGATGCGCTGCGCCTCGTCGGCGATCACGAGGTCGGGCGCCCACGCGGCGATCAGGTCGGCGTCGCGCGCCAGCGTCTCGTAGTGCGTGATCTTGCAGAACGCCTCTTCGCGGTACTGCTGCTGGCGCCGCGTGCGCAGGCCGTGGATGACTTGGGCCTCACGCTCGGTGAAACGCGCGAACTCGTTTTTCCATTGGTGCTTGAGCGAAGTCGGGCACACCACCAACACGCGGCGCACGCCGAAGTGGCGCGCCCTCGGCCTGGTAGGGGTAGAGCTCGACCTTGAGCAAGCCCTTCAGCGCCTCGTCCGCTGCACCGGTCGGGTAGGCCTCAGCCAGCGCGGTCTGGCGGCGTTCGCCGTCGCGGATTTGTGCGGCGAATTGCCAGACGTCGTCGTGGCAGCGCAGGTCGTGGCCGCATTCCTGTGCGGCCTGAACAAATTCTTCCAGTCCGACAAGCCGCTCCCAAGGCAAGGCCCAGCCGGCGCTTGCGTCGAACAGCGCTTTCGCGCGCGCCAGCAGGGCCGGTGGGCACGCAGCTGCGGCGCGCAGGCGCACCCGGCGCGCGCCCGCGTAGTCGAGCCAGACTTCGCTGTACTCGCCCTGGAAGCCGCGCGCCAGCGCCGCCTTGCCGCCGGGTTTGCCTTCCAGTTTGGCGAGCGTGAACTCGATGTGTTTGCAGGTCCCGAGATTGTTCGTCGCGAAGTCTGCGCAGGCGCAGAAGTTCTGGCCCGGCGCGCTGCCCCGGATCGCGACGCGGTAGCGTGTGCCGCCAGCCGGGTTGTGCACGCGAAAGTCGGAGAACACGGGTTCGGCGCCTAAGTTTTCCAGCTCGAACGCCTGTTCGCGCCCGAACTGGCGGCGCAGCGCGGTCTGCCAGTCGGCCACCGCCAGGGCGGTGGGGCGGCGCGTGCGCGACAGGCGCGGTTCGGCCGCTTGGGCCGGCCGGGCTGGCCGGGCCGGCTTGCGGGACTTGGTCTTCAATGCGGTCTTGCGGATCGTTGGCGTGGGCATCGCTGGGGCGCGCGGCGGCGAGTGAAACGAAGGGCGGGAGACGATTCTCGCCGCCGGCCGCGCCCGCGTCCTCGATTGTTTACACTTCCGGAGTTGCACTCCGAATCTGTAAAACATGATCCCCCGCCACGCCGCGCCACGCATCCTGCGCCTGCTGCAAGGCTTTCCCATCGTCACGGTCACCGGGCCGCGACAGTCCGGCAAGACGACGCTGGTGCGATCGCTGCTGCCCTGGCTGCCTTACGTGTCGCTCGAAACGCCGGTGCAACGCGAGTTCGCGCGCAACAACCCGGCCGAGTTTCTGCGGCAGTTCCCAAGTGGCGCGGCGATCGACGAGGCCCAGCACGCACCCGAACTGTTCTCCGAACTGCAAGGCGTGGTCGACGCTTCGGGCCGCATGGGCCAGTTCGTGCTTTCGGGATCGCAGAACTTGTCACTGCTCTCGGCGGTCACGCAAAGCCTGGCCGGTCGCACCGCGCGGGTGGAGCTGTTGCCGCTGTCGATCGGCGAGCTGCGCGATGCCGGGAAACTGGATGCCGGCTATGCCAGCCTGCTGGTGAAGGGCTTCTTCCCGGCCATTCACGCCCGTTCGCTCGACCCGTATGAATGGCTGCAAGGCTACCTCGTCACCTACGCCGAGCGCGATGCGCGCCAGCTCGCGGCGATTCAAGACCTGGGCGCGTTCCAGCGCTTCCTGAAGTTGACCGCGGCGCGCACCGGGCAGTTGCTGAACCACCAGTCGCTGGCCAACGACACGGGCGTATCGGACAAGACCGTCAAGCATTGGCTGTCCATCCTCGAGACCTGCTACCTCGTGCACTTCGTGCGGCCGCATCTGGCCAGCTTCGGCAAGCGGCTGATCAAGATGCCCAAGTTGTACATGACCGATGTGGGTCTGGCGGCATCGCTGCTGGGAATTCGCGAAGCCACGCAGGTCGACGCCCACCCGCTGCGCGGCGCGCTGTTCGAAACCCTGGTCGTCAACGAATTTCTGAAGAACCGCCGCAACGCTGGCGAGCGCGAACCGCTCTGGTTCTGGCGCGACAACAGCGGCACCGAAGTCGACTTGATCCTCGAGCGAGGCAATCAGATCGCGGCGGTGGAAGTGAAGTCGGGCTCGAGCGTGACGGGCGATTCTCTGGGCAACCTGCACAAATGGCGCAAGTACGCACAGGAACGCGGCAGCTTCTCGGCCATCTATCCCGGCCTCGTGTACGGCGGAGAAACGCGTTACACGCGCGATGGCGTCGACGTCATGCCCTGGTCGATGTTGTGATTTGCCCACCGCGCCAAGGCGAGACCGAATGAACTCAGGGTTTCCCGGATCTGAACCGACGCGGGCACGTGCTGGAATGCACCCATGATTTCCGCCGGCAACCGCCTCGCGCAAGGCTACACCTCGATGCTCGTGCACGCCTTCGCGCAGCGCAGCCTTCTCAACGAGCGCGCCGTGCGCGACGCGCTGTGGCGGCAGATTCATTTCACCGGGGTGCGCGCGCTGCCGTACTCGGCGCTCGTCGCGCTGCTGTTCGGTGCCGTCGTCGTGACGCGCGTGCTCGGGTTGATCGGCGACGACAACGAAGCCGTGCTCAAGACCATCGTCGGCGGCGGCTTGCGCGAACTCGGGCCACTCGTGACGGCGCTGATCGTGATCGTGCGCAGCAGCGTCGCGATCGCTGCCGAAGTGGCGCTGATGCAGTTGCGCGGCGAACTCAGCGAGGCACTTCGGTCCGGTGCGACGCATGAAGACGAAGTCGTGCTGCCGCGCGTGCTGGGCGTGGCTGTCGGCTCGATGTTGCTCGTCGCGTGCTTCGAGTTCGTCGCCGTCGGCTCGGCGCTGATCACGACTGTGTTCACGCTGGACTCGACGTTTGCCGCCGAACTCGACGACTTCCTCATCGCCGCCGTCTGGTGGCAAGTGCCGCTGGCGCTCGCCAAGGGCACGATGTTCGGCGCCGGAATCGCTGCCGTGTCTTGTTATCACGGCTTGCAAGTCGGGCGCGACGTCGGCGACATTCCCAAGGCCGTCGTCGCCGCGTGCGCCGGCAGCCTGACCTTCGTGATCTGCGTGGACGCGGTGGCG
>JBEBHW010000471.1:0-3691 GCA_040081145.1 Burkholderiaceae bacterium | reverse complement strand
TGCGCGTTCGTGTTCACATCCGGAGCGGGAATGTCGGTTTGCGGACCGATGATGATGCCGATCTCGCTCGTGTAGCGCCGCGTCATGCGCTCGAGCTCCTTGTGGGACAGCAATTTCGGGTCGACCCGGATCCCGCCCTTTGCGCCGCCGTAAGGCAGGCCGACGCCGGCGTTCTTGATCGTCATCCACGCCGCCAGGGCCATCACCTCTTCGAGCGTGACGTCGGGGTGATAGCGCACGCCCCCCTTGCCGGGTCCGCGCGACAGGCTGTGCTGGACGCGGTAGCCCTCGAAGTGGCGCACGCTGCCGTCGTCCATCTCGATGGGCACGTCGACGATCAGCGAGCGCTTGGGGCGCTTCAGCGACTCGGCCCAGCGCGCCAGCGGCCCGAGGTAGGGCAGCACGCGATCGACCTGAGTCAGGTAGGTGTGCCAGGGACTCGCGTCACCGGGGGTGATGTAAGACAGATAGCTCATGTCCTGCTCCTCAAACCCGCTTCGACCCGGCGGGCAACAGTCAAACCGGCGGCGATGCGTGCCCGAACTGGTCGCCCAGCTCGCCGGCACGCCGGCGGGCCGCGTGCAAGGCCTCGACAAAAGCTGCCTTGACGCCGTGTGTCTCCAGGCACGAAAGCGCCGCGTGCGTTGTGCCGCCCTTGGAGGTGACGCGTTCGCGCAGCGTCGCGGGCGCCTCGGGGGATGCCTGTGAAAGCGCTGTGGCGCCGGAAAACGTGGCCAACGCCAACCTGCGGCCGACCTCGGGGCTCAAGCCCATCTCGGCCGCGGCTTGCAGCATCGCCTCCAGAAAATAGAACACGTACGCCGGACCGGACCCGGACAACGCGGTCACGGCGTCGAGGTCGGCTTCCGTGTCGACCCACAGCGTCGAACCCGTCGCTCGCAACACTTGTTCCGTGAAGCTGCGCTCCGCGGCGCTCACGGCGGGCGGGGCGAACATGCCCGATATGCCTTGGCCGATCAGCGCCGGCGTATTCGGCATGGCCCGCACGACGCGCTCGCTGCGCAGCGCCTGGGAGATTGCCGCAATGCGAATCCCCGCCATCACGCTCAAGTGCAACGCCGCACCCACCCAAGGCGCGCATTCGAGGGCGGCTTGCACGAAGGTCTGCGGCTTGACGGCCCAGACCACAAGATCGGCCCCCGTTACGGCGGAGTCGGCGACCGCTTGGCTCGATACACCGAACTCGCCGCGCAGCTTCTCGCGCTGCAGCTCGCCGGGGTCCACCACGTGCAGCGCGTGTGCCGCGTGGCCCTGCTTCAGCAAGCCGCTGATGACAGCGCTGGCCATGTTTCCGCCGCCGACAAAGACGATGCGTTTCATCGCCCCAGTGTACGCATCCGGAAGAACCGGCCCACAGAACCGGCCTGCTCAGCCGGGCTCGACCGGAGCAGCGTGCTAGGAGCGCGAACCAAAAACCGCCGTGCCCACGCGAACCAGCGTCGCGCCTTCCAAAATAGCCGCTTCGAGGTCGGCCGTCATTCCCATCGACAGCGTATCGAGCGCCAGGCCTTCGCGATTCAGCGCTTCCAGCAGCTCGCGCAACGCACCGTGCGCTGCGCGCTGCACCGCGAGGTTTGACGAGGGTCCGGGAATCGACATCAGGCCGCGCAAGCTGAGCCCCGCAAGCCCGTTCACGGCGCGCGCGAGTGCGTGCAGGTCGGCGGGCGCAACGCCGGCCTTGCTCGACTCGCCGCTGACGTTGACTTGCAAGCAGACCTGCAACGGCGCGAGTCCGGGCGGGCGCTGCTCGCTCAGGCGTTGCGCCACCTTGAGCCGATCGACGCTGTGCACCCAATCGAAGTGTTCGGCAATCGGGCGTGTCTTGTTCGCCTGGATCGGGCCGATCATGTGCCACGTCAGTCGGGCGCGCAGGTCGTCGAGGTCCTGGATCTTCGCCAGCCCTTCCTGGACATAGTTTTCGCCAAAGTGGCATTCGCCGGCGAGGTGCGCCTGGCGCACCGCAGAGGCGGGCGCGGTCTTGCTCACGCACAGCAACGTGACGCTTTGCACGGGTCGACCCGCGGCCAGGCACGCGTCATTCATACGCGTCCGAACCGTGCCGATGTTGTCTGCGATCATCGCCATAATCGGTCGAGAGTATCGCGTCCACGCGGCACATCCACCCTCTCGAGACTCACCTCAGACACCATGGACATCACCCAGCTGCTTGCGTTTTCGGTCAAGAACAAGGCGTCCGACCTGCACTTGTCGGCCGGCTTGCCGCCCATGATTCGGGTGCACGGCGACGTGCGCCGGATCAACATCGACGCGCTGGACCACAAGCAGGTTCACGACATGGTGTACGACATCATGAACGACTCGCAGCGCAAGGCCTATGAAGAGGCACTCGAGTGCGATTTTTCGTTCGAGATTCAGGGCCTGGCGCGCTTTCGCGTGAACGCGTTCAATCAGAACCGCGGCTCAGGCGCCGTATTCCGAACCATTCCTTCAAAAATCCTGACCCTCGAGCAGCTCAACACGCCTAAGATCTTTGCCGAATTGGCGATGAAGCCGCGCGGCCTGGTGCTCTGCACAGGCCCCACGGGCTCGGGCAAGTCGACAACGCTCGCAGCGATGGTGAACCACCTCAACGAAAACGAATTCGGCCACGTCCTGACCGTCGAAGACCCGATCGAATTCGTCCACGAATCGAAGAAGTGCCTCATCAACCAGCGCGAGGTCGGCCCGCACACGCTGAGCTTTGCAAACGCACTGCGCTCCGCCTTGCGCGAAGACCCCGACGCGATTCTGGTGGGCGAAATGCGCGACCTGGAAACGATTCGCCTGGCGTTGACTGCCGCGGAGACGGGGCACCTCGTGTTCGGCACGCTGCACACGTCGAGCGCGGCGAAGACGGTGGACCGCATCGTCGACGTCTTTCCCGCTGCCGAAAAGGAAATGGTGCGGGCTATGCTGTCCGAATCGGTGGTCGGCGTCATCTCGCAGACGCTTTGCAAACTGAAGGACGGGTCGGGGCGCGTCGCGGCGCATGAAATCATGCTCGGCACGGCCGCGATCCGCAACTTGATTCGGGAAAACAAGGTCGCGCAGATGTACTCGTCGATCCAGACCGGCAACAACATGGGCATGCAGACGCTGGATCAAAATCTGGCCGACCTGGTGCGCCGCAACGTCGTCACTCCCGCCGAGGCGCGCACCAAGGCGAAGTTCCCGGAAAACTTCCCCGGCTGATCGCACACGGCCAGGGCTTCGTGCCCACTGAGACAGGACACATCCAAAATGGAAAGAGACCAAGCCTCCAAGTTCGTCAACGATTTGCTGCGCCTGATGACCTCGCGCGCCGGGTCGGACTTGTTCCTCACGGCGGACTTCCCGCCGGCGATCAAGGTCGACGGCAAAGTCACCAAGGTGTCGCCGCAGCCGCTCACTGGTCAGCACACGATGGCGCTGGCGCGTTCGGTGATGAACGACAAGCAAGCGGCAGAGTTCGAGAAGACGAAAGAATGCAACTTCGCGATTGCGCCGCAAGGCATAGGCCGCTTTCGCGTCAACGCCTTCATCCAGCAAGGCCACGTTGGCCTGGTCCTTCGAATCATCCCGCAAGTGCTGCCGACGATCGACAGCATGAACCTGCCGAACATCCTCAAAGAGGTGGCGCTGACGAAGCGCGGCCTCGTGATCTTCGTCGGCGCTACCGGTTCGGGCAAGA
>JBEBHW010000470.1:0-3698 GCA_040081145.1 Burkholderiaceae bacterium | reverse complement strand
TCGTCGGGCAGGTAGGGCGGCCCCGTCATCGGCATGCGCGGCTGGCTGAGGCCCTTCAGGCGGCGGATCAATTCGCTGCCTGCCGCGTCGCCCGCCTTGACGACCGGCCCCTTGGCGCCGCCGCGGTGCAGCGCTTCGAAGCTGTCCAGACGCAGGCCCGCGGCAGCACTGTCGCCGGAGTGGCACATCGTGCAGCGCTGCGCCAGGATGGGCGCGAGCTCGGCGTAGTCCGGCTTGGCGTTGGCCTGGGCGTGCCCGGGGCCGGGCTGCAGCGCCGCGAGAACGAACAGCGCCGCTGCGGTGCAACGCGAGACGAAGATCATCGCTTCGGTGGCCTCAGGTGCCGGTTCGACGCAGGAATGGACCGGCACAGCCGCAAAATCCCCCCGCGAGCGGGAGCACTGAACGCGCTGCCCGCTCGAGCGCCGCGCGCCCGTGCGGGCCGATCAGGCCATCTTCGACACCGCTTCGATCGCGGCCAGGCAGGCGTCATGGCAGGCCTTGCACTCGGCATGGTGTTCGATGTGCGGCTTGCACGCCTTGACGCAGGCTTCCATCGACGCCTTGGCGGTGCGCGCCAAGGCCGGCGTGTAGTTCGAATTCAACGCCGCCGCCTTGAGCGCGGCGCCGCAGGTCACGTCGCAATCGAGCGCCGTGCGCAGGCAGCGGCCGACCGATTTGTCGCCGTTGGCCAGCAGCACCTGGCAATGCGCAATGCACGCGGAGATGGCTTTCGTGCAATCCTGGAACGGCGGGATCAGGTCGTTGTAGCGCGGCGCCTTCGCCCCCTGCGCGGCCAGCATCGCCTTGTGGTCGTGCGGCTTGTCCTGCGCGCCGGCGCGGCCCGTGGCAAGTGCCGTAAGTCCAAGGGCTGCCGTGGCAGCCGATAACCGGAAGAATCCGCGACGTTGCATGGTGGTCCTCTTGTGGTTTGGTGAGTGATGGGGAAGTGCCAGCCTGCCCCGCCGCGATTCTATGCACTGCGCATCGACCTGCCTTAAGCCTGTCAACACAAAGTAGAAATGTCCCCTGTTTGGCCAAGATAGAAATGTGCCCTTGTAGTGACCGGGGTGATCAGCGGCTCGGACCCGACGCACGCACCGCGCCCGGGCGGCTCAAGGCCGCAGTGCGGGCCCAGTTGTCGAAATCCTCGCGCGACGGCGGCCCGGTGACCCGGACCGCCGGCACGTTGGGGGCCAGAAACACCACATAGGGTGTCACGCCCCGCCAGCGCGGATCGATCGCGTAGCGCAGCGGCGGCGCCTGGCCGACGAAGGCGAACAACCGATCGGTCTTGCGATATTCGGCGTTGCGAAGCAGAGTCGAATCGCTTTCGCCGGGCGCAACGTCCATCACCACCGCAATCGACGTCGCCTTCAGTTTGCGCTTGCGGATGTCGCGCACGAGTTGCTCGATGACGGCGGGGCAATGCACGCAATCGGTGGTCGAGAAGACCACGACGGCGGGCTGCTCGAGCGCCGCCTGCAACGCCGGCCAGGTGGCGGCGTCGAAGGCTTCGACGTTGCGCGGCGCCGCCGCGGCACCGGCAACGGCGAACCCGCAGAACAGCGTGGCGGAGCTACGGAACCAGGCGTTCAACGCGGACTCCCGATTGGGTGCGCCACAGCGCGAAGACCTGCGCGCCGCGCATGGCCAGAAGCGGGTGGTCATTGGCTTCGGCGCTGCGGCCGAGTTCTCGCAAAGCGAAACTTCGCCCGTCGTCGCTCGAGACCCAGGCGCGCCAAAGCGTGGCCTGGCCGTCGAAGCTGCGCCAGGCGATGGCGACGTTCGATCCCGCGCTCTGCACGGCGGCGTGTTCGGCGCGCTCGTCAGGCAGCGCTCGAACCTCGCCGCGCGGCGCCCCCGTGGCGTCAAGTTGGCCGTAGCGTACCTGAGCGGCGCCAGCACGAGCGCCGAACCATACCGCGTGATAACCGCCGGCCGCCGCAGGCGCAAGGCCCGGCCCATGGTGCGGGCAGGCGTCGATGGCCCAGCGGTCGAAAGTGGCGCGCACTGGTTCGGCAGCAGCGGGTGCCGAAAGCGCCGCGAAAGCATGGTCGCGCTGGTTCGGCGCGAAGACGTGGCGCCACAACGCCACGAGAGAACCATCCGGCGCCGGTGCGAGCGCAATGCGGCAGCATTCGCAACTGTGGTCGGCGAGCTTGAGGTCGGGGCCGAACGTGCGCCCGCCGTCGCGCGATTCGTTGCGGTAGATCGCCGCGCCGCGGTAGTCGCTGCCGGCGCGCGCCTTGCGGCGGCCTGCCGCGCCAGCGCTGGCCGCGCTCGAAGGGGCGATGGGCGTCTGAGCCGCATCCACCTTCGCTTGCGCCTCCATGTCGCGCTTGTCGACCCACAGTGTGTGCAACGTGCCCTGGCCATCGAACGCCACGGACTCGAAGCGATGCGTGATGAGCTGACGGTCGTGGTGCACGGTGAACGGCGCCGAGAAATTGCGCGCGCCGTCGTCCGAGCGCAGCATGCGGATCTGCCCCGTGTAAGATTTTTCCAGCGGCTCGGTGTAGGTGATCACCGCTTCGCCCTTCTGACCGAAGGCGAGCTTGGGCCGGTTCTCGCCATCGGCCGCCACCTTATCGGTGCCGGTGTCAACGAATCTCGGCGCCGCCCAGCTGCGGCCTTCGTCAGCGCTGCTCTGCACAAAAAGGTGCTGCCTTTCATCGAGAGCGACGATCCACAGTTCACCGGTCGGTGCGAACGCCGCGCCCATCGCCAGCGGTGGCGCACGGCGCTTGCCGCCTTCCTGATGCACGTGCTGGGCCAACGCCGGACCGGCCAGCACCAACAGCGTCGCACAGGCCGCTCGAATGTGGGTCATCGAAGTTCTCCTGTCACAAGTCAACCTTCACCCCAGCGAACCAGGTGCGCTGCGGGTAGGGGTTGGGGTTGACGAAGTAGTTGAAGTTGTTCAGGTTGTTGACGCCCAGCGACACGGTCCATTGTTTGTCAATGCGGTACTGCACCTTCGCGTCGACCACCTTGTACTGGCTCACCGCGCCGTAGACGTCCGGATTGGGGTCGTTGTACTGGCGTGTGGTGGTGTTGTAGAGCTGATTGTGCTGGTGGCCGCTGTAGCGGTAACTCACCGTTGCGGTCAATGCATCGCTGGCGCGGTAACTCGCCACGAACGTGCCGCGCCACGCCGGGATGCGCGGCTGATCCGTGCCCTCCAGGCCGAGGTTGCGCGAGTCGCGCGTGATCGTCGAATCGGTGTAGGTCACGCTGCCGTTCAGGTCCAGCCCGCGCAAACCGAAGGCGCTGCCGACGTCGCTGGCCTGGGCGGCGAGCTCGATACCCGTCGTGCGCACCTTGTCGACGTTCTGGATGCTCGAGATGTTGGGCGTGACGGTGACGTCGGTCTGCGAGATGAGCGCGTCGCGCTTGTCCTCGTAGAACAGCGAAGCGCGCACGAATGAATCGGCGAGCCGTTGCTGGACCACCCACTCCATCGAGTTCACCTGCTCGGGTTTCAGGTTCGGATCGTTGAAGCGGATGCCGCCCGGGCCGTTGAAGGTCTGGAACATTTCGGCCACGGTCGGGTAGCGAACGCCCTTGCCGAAGGACGCGCGCAGCTCGACTTCGGGCGTGGCCTGCCAGGCAAGGTGCAGCTTGGGCGAAAAGTTCGACTGGCTGCGGTCGGCGTACACCAGGTTCAGCGGGTTCGGAGCAACGTTGGCGGCGTT
>JBEBHW010000469.1:0-3702 GCA_040081145.1 Burkholderiaceae bacterium | reverse complement strand
GCTGATCGGTGGCGCCATCGCCGGTGTCGCCGCGGCGGCGGCGGGGCTGGGACTGGCACTGCGCGGCAGCAAGACAGAAGGGCAACTGCCCGTCCTGGACGCGCCCCGATCGAGCGCACCGGCGTCCGGTGCCGACCTGTGGTCGATGCGCTTCGAGCGGCCCTCGGGCGGCGAGTTGATCATGGCCGAGCTGCGCGGCAAGCCTCTGCTCGTCAATTTCTGGGCCACCTGGTGCGCGCCTTGCGTGGCCGAAATGCCCATGCTCGACCAGTTTCAGCGCGATCACGCGGCCAAGGGCTGGCGCGTCGTCGGGTTGGCGGTCGACAACGCCGACCCGGTGCGCGACTTCGTGAAACGGCGCAATGTCGAATTCGCGGTAGGCATCCTCGGCTTCGCCGGGTCGGAGTTGGCGCGCGATCTGGGCAACAGCGCAGGCGCGTTGCCGTTCAGCGTCGTTTTCGGCCGCGACGGGAAGCCCCAGCAGCGCAAACTCGGCGCGCTCAAGCCCGAAGACCTGGCGAACTGGGTGAAAGC
This sequence comes from Burkholderiaceae bacterium, assembly GCA_040081145.1. Lineage (GTDB taxonomy): Bacteria > Pseudomonadota > Gammaproteobacteria > Burkholderiales > Burkholderiaceae_C > JAEMQF01. The sequence continues at coordinate 3,168 of JBEBHW010000469.1, read as the reverse complement.
CGTCGGCTGACCCGCCGTTGCCCCTTCCAGGGCGGACTCGCACAAGTTTCTGGTCAACTGCGCGCAATTGCATGCAATGCGCGTAAAGTTCGCTCCTTCGAATTTGCAGCCGATGCACTCGTGCGCGACCGGGCCGGCGTCGGCCGGGCACGCATGGCCGAGCGCCTGCTGAACGGGATCGAAGCCGATCGCGACGGGATCGGCGATGAAGGCAACGCAAGTGCCCCAACCCGGCAAGAAGATAGAGACTAGGAGACGGACATGGATCTGCGCAAGCTGAAGACTCTTATCGACCTCGTGTCGGATTCGAACATTGCGGAACTGGAGATCACGGAGGCCGACGGCAAGGTCCGGATCGTGAAGACGGATTCGTCGAAAGGATTCGCCATGGCCGCAGCGCCCGCGGCACTGCCGGTGGCGGCAGCGGCACCCGTCGCTGCGCCTGCCGCTGCGGCACCAGCGCCCATCGCGGAGCCCGCGCCCGAAGCCGCGGGCCACACCGTGAAGTCGCCCATGGTAGGAACCTTCTACCGTTCCGCCAGCCCGGGCGGCAAGCCGCTCGCCGAGCCCGGCTCGGTGGTCAAGGAGGGAGACCCGATCTGCATCATCGAAGCGATGAAGATCATGAACGAGATCGAGGCCGACAAGGCCGGCACGGTGAAGAGCATCTTGTGCGAAAACGGTCAGGCAGTGGAGTTCGGCCAGCCCTTGTTCGTCATCGAATAGGGCGCCCATGTTCAAGAAGATTCTGATTGCCAACCGAGGCGAAATCGCCCTGCGGATCCAGCGCGCCTGTCGCGAGATGGGCATCAAATCCGTCGTCGTCTATTCCGAGGCCGACCGCGACGCGAAGTACGTCAAGCTCGCCGACGAAGCGGTGTGCATCGGCCCGGCAGCCTCGGCGCAGAGCTACCTCAACATGCCGGCGATCATCGCCACCGCCGAGGTGACGGACGCCGAGGCGATCCACCCCGGCTACGGTTTTCTCTCGGAAAATGCCGACTTTGCCGAGCGCGTCGAGCGCAGCGGCTTCGTCTTCATCGGGCCCACGCCCGAGGCGATCCGCACCATGGGTGACAAGGTCGCCGCCAAACAGGCGATGGTCAAGGCCGGCGTGCCTTGCGTGCCAGGGTCCGAAGACGCGCTGCCCGAGGACCCGAAGGAGTCGGTCCGCCAGGCGCGCGCGATCGGCTACCCCGTCATCATCAAGGCGGCGGGCGGCGGCGGAGGGCGTGGCATGCGCGTCGTGCACACTGAAGCGGCGCTGCTTCACGCTGTGCAGACGACGCGCGCCGAAGCCGGCGCGGCGTTCGGCAATCCTGCGGTCTACATGGAAAAGTTTCTCGAGAACCCGCGCCATATCGAGATCCAGGTGCTCGCCGACGAACACAAGAACGCCGTCTGGTTGGGCGAGCGCGACTGTTCGATGCAGCGACGCCACCAGAAGATCATCGAAGAGGCTCCGGCACCGGGAATCGCGCGGCGCATCATCGAGAAAGTCGGCGAGCGCTGCACCGCGGCGTGCAAGCGCATCGGCTACCGCGGCGCGGGAACCTTTGAGTTCCTCTACGAAGGCGGCGAGTTCTATTTCATTGAAATGAACACGCGCGTCCAGGTAGAACACCCGGTGACCGAGCTGGTGACGGGAATCGACATCGTGCAGATGCAAATTCGCGTCGCCGCGGGCGAAAAACTGCCGTTCACGCAGCGCAACATCCAGATGCGCGGCCACGCCATCGAATGCCGGATCAACGCCGAGGACCCGTACAAGTTCACGCCGTCGCCGGGACGTATCACGATGTGGCACCCACCGGGCGGTCCCGGCGTGCGCGTCGACTCGCACGCCTACACGAACTACTTCGTGCCGCCGCACTACGACTCGATGATCGGCAAGATCATCGTGCACGGCGACACCCGCGACCAGGCGCTTGCGCGAATGCGCATCGCCTTGTCGGAGACCGTCGTCGAAGGCATTCTGACGAACATTCCGCTGCACCGCGAGCTGATGGTCGACGCGAAATTCATCGAAGGCGGCACCAGCATCCACTACCTCGAAGGCTGGATGGGCCAGCACAAGCGGTAGCGGGTTCGAGGCGCAACCATGTTCGAGGTCGCGTGGCTCGCACCGCAGGTTTGCGTGGAACGCAGTTCGGACGCGCTGATCGACCAACTCGGCGCGCTGTCCGTCTCCGTTGAAGACGCCGACGCGGGCAGCGGCGCCGAGCAGGCGCTGTTCGGCGAGCCTGGCTCACCCGCCGATGAGGCGTCGGCCCCCGCGGCGTGGACCCGCTCAACCCTCAAGGCGCTGTTTCACACCGAGGCCGACGCGACGCGTGCCGCGACCTGGCTCGCCGCGCAGGAGTGGGCGCGCGCCCTGGACCTGAAAATGATCGCCGAGCTCGCAGACCGCGATTGGGTGCAGTTGACGCAAGCGCAATTCACGCCGAGCGAAATTTCGCCCGGCTTCTGGATCGTGCCGACCTGGCACGAGCCGCCGAATGAGGCGCGCCTCGTGATCCGGCTCGACCCCGGCCAGGCGTTCGGCACAGGCACACACCCCACCACGAGAATGTGCCTGCGCTGGATCGCGCAGCACGCCGCGCAGGGCACCGCGCGGGCGCGCGTGCTCGACTACGGCTGCGGCTCGGGCATCCTGGCGATCGCCGCGGCGTTGCACGGTGCTGTAGACATCGACGCCGTCGACATCGACCCGATTGCGGTGGGCGCAGCCCAGGCAAATGCCCTGGCCAACCACGTGACGCTGCACGTCGGCGCGCCGGATGCCGCGCGCGCTGAATATGACCTGGTGCTGGCGAACATCCTGGCCACGCCGCTGAAGCTGCTCGCGCCGTTGTTGTCGGCGCACGTGGCGCCAGGCGGAAGCCTCGTGCTCGCTGGAATTCTGGAGCGTCAGACGCTGGAGCTGACGCAGGCCTACGCGCCGTGGCTCGCGCTGCACGTGAGCGACACCGAAGACGGCTGGATTCTCATGACGGCGCGGCAACGCCCCCGCACCCGCGTGGCATGATCGTCGCATGAGTCTGGCCACCACTTGCAGTGCCTGCGGCACGGTGTTTCGCGTCGTTCAGGATCAGCTCAAGATTTCCGAAGGCTGGGTGCGCTGCGGGCGGTGCTCGCAGGTTTTCAACGCGCTGGAAGGCCTGTTCG
>JBEBHW010000468.1:0-3719 GCA_040081145.1 Burkholderiaceae bacterium | reverse complement strand
CAGCAAGGTTTGACGCCGAAGGACCTGGAGCCGCTGATCGGCCGCAGCAACCGGGTCTACGAGGTGCTCACACGCCGACGCGGACTCACGCTGGCGATGATTCAAAGGCTGCACGCCGGGCTTGGCATTCCGGCCGAGAGCTTGCTTAGGCAAACGGTGCTGATACCGGCACGGCGCTGATGTGCCGTGACCGGCAGGTCAGAGCCCGGAACTCGTCGCCGCAACGTCAATGCGCCGCAGTTCTGCTCAATTCGACCCCGGAATTTGCGATGCGCATCGAGCCGTCGTTCCTCACGTCGACACGGTCGCCCTCGGCGAGCCGGTATTCGAAGACGCCGGTGGGCTCCCAGTGTTCCTGCCCGTCGACGAGCGATTCGTCCCTGACCAGACGCTCATAGCCGCACACCTTGTAGCTAGAACCGTCGGGGCCGCGCGCCGTGAAAGACTCGAGCAGATGCAGTTTTCGCTCCATTGATGCCTCCAATCTCGCTGCCAAACGCTCCCTGAAAGACATTTTCCGGGAGTCGGGCGCGTGCGCTTTGCGGCAGGTCAACGTCGTCGTTGCTGCGAGGAACAAGGTGCGCGCGAAGAGGGGCGAATCGTGGCAACGAGCGGGGGTGGCGCTGGCGCTGGCGCTGATCCTGCCGGCCGTGTGGGCCGGCAGATTCGCGGCGAAGTTCAGCGCCACAGTGGGCCGATCGCGTCGAGCGTGTTTTTCAGCACCAGGCCCATTTCGGTGTCGCCTTCCATCACCAGGGCGCGCTCGAAGAACAGGCGGTCGGCGTCGTCGCTGCCGCGCAGCAGCCGCCAGAAGGTGGGCGCATCGGCGGCGATGCGCAAAGCCACCGGCATGTTCGCGGGCGCCAGGCCGAAGCCGCGCGGGCCGAGTTGCAGCCGCAACGTCAGGCCCAGATCGGTGACGTCGACCTGCACGCAGCGCAGCGACAGCGTTTCGCGCACGTCGGGCGGCAGGCGCGGCTCGAGCCAATGGTTGAGTGCGGCCGCCAGCGCGAGTGCCGGGGGCTGCATCGGCAGGCGCTGCAGCAAGGGGCGCATGCGGCCCGCAAGGCTGCTCGCCAACTCCAGCGCGGCGGATGTCACGCGTGGCTCCACTCGAGCCCGGGTCGGCCGTGGGCGAAGCCGTCCACCAGGCCGCCGCTCGGGCTGAGCTCGGTCAACAGGCTCCGTGCATCGGCGACATTCGCGCCGCGGTTCAGCACAGCGTCGAAGCTCTCGACAACGTCGCCGAGGCGGTTCGGCGAGGGCGACAGGCGCACCCGGCTGACGCCCGCGGCGCGCAGCGCATCCTGCTCCGCGATCAGGCACTGCTGTGCGGCGGATTGGGTCTGGATGCCGTTGAGCACGAGGAAGGGCTGGCCGTCGCTGGTTGACAGCAACAAGCCATGGTCATCGTCGCGGCAGCGGAATTCACATTCGTCTTTGCTCAAGTGGTGGTGGCGTGCGGTGAAGCAGCGCGCCGAGAAGGCGAGCGGCATGCGGCCGTAGGCGAACATTTCGGTGGGCAGCAACGCGCCCCCAGCGTTGATCCCGGCGAGCGCAGCGAGCGACAGCTCCACCGGCGCGACCCAGCGCTTCGCGCCGAGCTTGACGTATTCGTTCAAGGCGAGCCGGCTGTAGACGTTGATGTGTGGCCCGAGAGCGAAGCCCGCGCCGGCGCCCACCAGGATGTTCAACGCCGAGGCGTCGCCCGCTTCGACGAGGAACTCGCCCTGTTCGGCGATGCGGCGCATGCTGCGCAAGTCCGACTCGGACTCGATCAGCGCCTGCGTCGCGAGCACGACTTCCTTGCCGGTTGCCGCCAGGTCGCGCGCGAGCGCCAACCAGTCGGAGGTTTTCATCTCGTGGCGCCGTGAACAGACCACTTCACCGAGCACGACGATGTCGGCCGCAGAATCGGCGATGTCGGCATAGAACTGCAGCAGCGTCTCGCGCGGCCAGTAGTAGAGCAGCGGGCCGATGCTGATTGCGATTCGCTGCGCCGCGGCGCTCAAGGCGCTTCCGGCGCTCACGGTGCCCGGGGAGCTCACCGCACCCATCGTTTCTTCTAACTCCATGGCCGCTCGTACGCGCCCAGCGTGTGTTGCTGCCCTTCGGCGAGGTGGCCCAGCGTAGCAGTCCAGGCGGGCTCGACGCGGAAGCGGTTCGGCGCGGCGGCGGCCGAGTCGATCGCCTGGCGCCACACCCGCGTCACCTGTTCCACATAAGCCGGGCTGCGCTGCCGGCCTTCAATCTTGATGGCGCGCACGCCCAGGCGAATCAACTCGGGCAGGATCGCCAGTGTGTTGAGGCTGGTGGGCTGTTCGATCGCGTAGTCGCGCCGGCCCGCCACGTCGAAGCGGCCCTTGCACAGCGTCGGATAGCCGCGCCCCTCGCCGTTTGCATAGCGGTCGATCAGCAGGCCGTTCAGGCGCGCTTCCACGCCTTGCGCCGTATCTGCCCAGCGTACCGCCGAGGGTGGCGAGCAGACACCGGCGCAATTCGGCGACGCGCCCGTGGCGTAAGACGACAGCGCGCAGCGGCCCTCGACCATCACGCACAGGCTGCCGAAGCCGAACACCTCGATCTCGACGTCGGTGTGGCGCAGCACCTGGCCGACCTGCGCCAACGTGAGCACGCGCGGCAGCACGGCGCGTTCGATACCGTAGTGGCGGCGATAGAACGCAATCGCTTCGTGGCTCGTCGCCGACGCCTGCACCGACAAATGCAGGCGAAGCAGCGGGTGCTTCGCATGGGCATACGCCATGACGGCGACGTCGGCGACGATCAGCGCGTCGGCGCCGTGCGCTGCTGCGGTATCGACGGCGTCATACCAAGGCGTCGGGTCGTCGCTGTGCACATAGGTGTTCAGCGCCATGAACACCTTGCGACCGCGCGCATGCGCATACGCCACGCCTTCACGCAACTGCGCGTCGTCGAAGTTCAGGCCTGCAAAGTTGCGCGCATTCGTCGCGTTGCGCAGGCCGAGGTAGACCGCGTCGGCGCCGGCGTCGACGGCAAGCTTCAAGGCGCGCAGCGATCCTGCCGGGCAGACGAGGTCGGGCGCGCGCTCCAGGGTCATTCGCCCGCATTCTGACGAGTGGGCCGCGCGGCGCATTGCGCCAAGTCAACCCTGGGCGAAGACGCGACACAGACGTGGCCGGCGACAATGCCCGGGGCCTGGGGCTGGTCACTGTTCGGCGTGGTGTGGGGCCTGGCGTTGATCGGCGGCTTGCAGGAGTTCTGGAGCAGCAAAGCGCGCATCCTGTCGGTCGTGATCTATGTCGTGATGGGTTGGGTGGTGGTGGTCGCCCTGGTTCCGCTCTAGTCGGTGAAACACATCGCTTCGCCCATTCCCTGGGTCAAGAACGCCGGCACGGTAGCCTCGACCATCTTCACCGATCCGCACACGTAGACCTCGTGCGCGCGCAGGTCCGGGTAGTCTTGCAAGATGGCCTCGTGGACGAGTCCGGTGCGGCCGGTCCAGTTGGGTAGCGCATCGGGCTCCGACAAGACAGGCACGAAGCGGAAGTTCAGATGGTCACGCTGCCAGGCTTCGGCCAGGCTCAGCGCATACAGGTCGGCGCGTTTGCGCACGCCCCAGTACAGACGCATCGGCCGCGTCAAGCCGCGCGCGAATGCGTCTTCGACGATGCTCTTCACCGGCGCAAAGCCGGTCGCCCCGGGACGAGTCCGGTGCGGCCGGTCCAGTTGGGTAGCGC
>JBEBHW010000467.1:0-3720 GCA_040081145.1 Burkholderiaceae bacterium | reverse complement strand
GCATCCAGACTTCGCCGATCCGCCAGGCGATCGCTGCGGTGTCGGTGGGCGTCGTGCAGGGCGTGCCCTTGCTCGATCTGGAATACATTGAAGACTCGGCGTGCGACACCGACATGAACGTCGTGATGACGGCCGCCGGCGGCTTCGTTGAACTGCAAGGCACCGCCGAAGGCGACGCCTTCAGCGGCGAGCAGATGGACGCGATGCTCGGCCTGGCGCGCAAAGGCATCAAGGAATTGCTCGCCGCGCAGCGCGCCGCACTCGGAATCTGAGCGATGCGGCTGGTCCTGGCGTCGCACAACGCCAAGAAGCTCGCTGAAATGCGCAGTTTGTTTGCGCCCCTCGGCTTCGACTGTCGCGGTTGCGCGGAGCTGGGCATTCCGGAGCCCGAAGAGCCGCACGACACTTTTGTGGAGAACGCGCTGATCAAGGCGCGCCACGCTGCGCGGCACGCGGGTTGCGCAGCGCTCGCCGACGACTCGGGTCTGTGCGTGCTCGCCCTGGACGGCGCGCCCGGAGTGAATTCGGCGACCTTTGCTCGAATCGACCGGTTCGCAGCGGAGCGCGAGACGCAACGCCGCGCTCAGGACCATGCGAACAATGCGCTGCTGCTCGAGCGATTGCGCAGCGTGACCGACCGGCGCGCCCATTTCGTCAGCACCCTGGTCGCGCTGCGCAGCGCCGACGATCCCGAGCCGCTCATCGCTGTCGGGCGTTGGTCGGGGGAGATTCTGGAGTCACCACGTGGCAGCTCGGGCTTCGGCTACGACCCGCTTCTGTTCATCCCTGCGTTGGGTCATAGCGTCGCCGAACTCGACCTCGAAACAAAAAACCGCGTCAGCCACCGCGCGCTTGCAGCGCAGCGCATGGTGCAGGCGATGCGCGAGGGCTGGCAGCTTGCGTGAGATTCCGATTCGCGCCGCGTCTGAGGCCGCGCCGTGCGCCGAGTTGCCCGCAGAGTCGGATGGAACGCGTCTGCAGCGCTACCTGCGCGCCGGAACGTTGTCGCTCGCCTCATTGCCGCCGTTGTCGCTCTACGTGCACTTGCCCTGGTGCCTCAAGAAATGCCCGTACTGCGACTTCAACTCGCACGAGCGGCGCGACGGCGGCGCAGTGCCCGAACAGCGTTATCTCGACGCACTGCGCTGCGATCTCGAAGCCGCGCTGCCCTTCGTCTGGGGCCGGCGCGTGCAAAGCATTTTTATCGGCGGCGGGACGCCGAGCTTGTTTTCGCCGGAGTCCATCGGCCGCTTGCTGAGCGACATCCGGGCGCGCCTTCCCCTCGAGGCCGGCGCCGAGATCACGCTCGAAGCGAACCCGGGAACGTTCGAGCGTGACCGCTTTCGTGCCTACCGCGCCGCCGGCGTGACGCGGCTGTCGATCGGCGTGCAAAGCTTCAACGACACGCTGCTCGGGAAAATCGGCCGCGTGCACGACGGGAGCCAAGCGCGCGCGGCGGTCGCCGAAGCCGCCGACGCGTTTCAAACCTACAACATCGACTTGATGTACGCGCTGCCGGGCCAGACGCTGCCCGAGCTTGCCGCCGACCTCGGCGAGGCGCTGGCGTTTGCGCCGCCGCACCTCTCGATCTACCATCTGACGATCGAAGCGAACACGGTGTTCGGCAAGTACCCGCCGGCGCTGCCCGACCACGACACGGCGTGCGACATGCTCGACCACCTCGTGCAGACCTGCGCGCCACAGGGCTTGCAGCGCTACGAGGTCTCGGCGTTCGCGCGCGCTGGGCAGTGCTGCGTGCACAACCTCAACTATTGGCAGTTCGGCGATTACTTGGGCATCGGCGCGGGCGCGCACAGCAAGCTCTCCTACCCGCACCGCATCGTGCGCCAGGTGCGGTCGCGCGAACCCGAGAGCTACATGGAACGCGCGATGCGCGGCCAGTGCATCGCCAGCGACGAAGAGGTGCCGCGCGCGCAGTTGCCTTTCGAATTCATGCTCGGTGCGCTGCGCCTGCGCGAGGGCTTCGAGCTGGCGCGGTTTTGCGAACGCACCGGGCTGCCGCTCAGCGCCATCGGGCCGGCGCTCGACGCTGCCGAGCACCGCGGCTGGATCACGCAAGACTTGAAACGCGTGCAGCCCACGGCGCTCGGATTTGATTTCTTGAACGATTTGCAGTCGCTGTTTCTCGCCGACGACGCGGCTTGACGCTGCGCAAAGGCGTGGCTGCACAGTGCGCTGCTAGACTGGGTCATGCCTGCGCCGACCCCGCCATTTCGCCTCGTTCGCTCCGATGGTGGGGTGGGGGCGGGTGCGCCCACGCTGGACCTGGACGGCGCCCTCAAACTCCTGCAGCACGCCGGCCACAGCCTGCCTGCGCTCGACGCCGTGGGGCAGGAGGCCTGGTTGCAAGCGCTGATCGACGGCTTGTGCCGCCTCTCCAGCCACGACCCGTTGACCGGCCTGGCGAACCGGCGTGAGTTCGAGCTCGCGATCACGCGCGAGCTGGACCGCGTCGCGCGCACCGGCGAGCCGGCGTTGCTGCTGATGGTCGATATCGACCGGTTCAAACAAGTCAACGATTCGTTCGGCCACGCCATTGGCGACTTGGCGCTCGTCTCGGTCGCGAAAGTCTTGCACACGAGCATCCGGCCCATGGACACGGTGGCGCGCGTGGGCGGCGAAGAATTTGCGATCATCCTGCCGAACTGCCCCTTCGACTTCGGCTTGGCCGCTGCGGAGCGCGTGCGCCTGAAAGTCGCCAATCTGCGCCTGGCCATCGGGCGCGACGACCCGTTGGCGCTGACCGTGAGCGTGGGCGGCGCGTTCTCCCCGGTCCAGGCGTGGCCGCAGGCGCAACCGTGGCTGGAGCGCGCCGACGCTCAGCTCTACCGCGCCAAGGCCGAAGGGCGGAATCGCTCGTGTCTGGAGCCTCCCTCGGGAGGCGCCGAGGCGCAGTTGTCGATGTTCGGGCAATCCTGGTTCCACACCCCCGAATGACGCCGTTTGTTGCGTTGGGCGGCGAGCCGCGCGTTCGCGCGCTCGTCGACCGTTTTTACGACTTGATGGACCTCGAGCCTGGACTCGCGACGCTGCGCGACCTGCACCCAAGCACGCTGGAAGGTTCGCGCGACAAGTTGTTCTGGTATTTGTGCGGCTGGTTGGGTGGGCCCCAACACTACGTGGAGCGCTTCGGCCACCCCCGGTTGCGCGCCCGCCATTTGCCGTTTTCCATCGGCGTTCGCGAGCGCGATCAGTGGCTGGAATGCATGCGTCGCGCGATGCAGGAAATCGGCGTCGACGCGGAATTGGCGGCGGCGCTCGAGGCCACGTTCTTCAACACCGCGGACTGGATGCGCAACCGGGCCGAGCCTGAGTAGGCGAGCCCCAGGCGCAGCAAGCCGCTCGCCCCGAAGCTACGGATTGACGCGCCCCTCAATTCGCCTTGCCCGCCTGCAACAGCACGAGCAAGGCGCCGCTCCCGCCGTCGGAAGCGCGCGCCTGAGTGAAGGCGATGACGTCGTCGCGTTGCATGAGCCAGCCTTTGACTTTGCCCTTCAATACGCTTTGGCGCCCTGGCGAGCCGTTGCCTTTGCCGTGGATGACGCGCACGCAGCGCCGCCCGGTCTGTGCCGAGTTGCGCAGAAAACTCACCAGCTGCACACGCGCTTCGTCGCGGCGCAGGCCGTGCAAGTCGAGTTGCCCCTGCGTGACCCAGACGCCACGGCGCAGTTTGCGCACAATGTCGGCGCTGATGCCGAC
>JBEBHW010000466.1:0-3722 GCA_040081145.1 Burkholderiaceae bacterium | reverse complement strand
CCCCGGGCAGGTGGCCGATGCCGCCGAGCACGACCATCGCGACGATCATCACCGACTCGTTCAGCGCAAACGCTTCGGGCGTGATGAACGACTGGTAGGTCGAAAACATGACGCCGGCCACGCCGCCGAAGGTGGCGCCCATGCCGAACGCGAGCAGCTTCATGTTGCGCGTGTCGATGCCCATCGCCTTGGCGGCGACTTCGTCTTCGCGGATCGCCATCCAGGCGCGGCCGATTCGGCTCGTCTCCAGCCGGTAGCAGATCAGCACGCTGATCATCACGAGGGCGAGGAACAGATAGTAGTAGTTGACGACGTTCGGGATTTCGATGCCGAAGAGTTCGTGTTTGATTCCCAGGTCAAAGCCGAACAGGCGCATCGAGTCGACCGGGCCGATGCCCTTGGGCCCGTTCGTGATGTTCACCGGGTGGTCCAGGTTGTTCAGGAACACGCGAATGATTTCGCCGAAACCCAGCGTCACGATCGCCAGGTAGTCGCCACGCAGGCGCAGCGTCGGCGCGCCAAGCAACACGCCTGCCAGGCCGGCCACCGCCGCACCGAGCGGAATCGCGACCCACACCGAGGTGTGCATGCCGTCGGGGAACATCGCGGCGATGGCGGGGAAGTTCTCCACCAGATGCGGGCTGGCGAGCAACCCGAACATGTAGGCGCCCACCGCGTAGAACGCGACGTAACCCAGGTCGAGCAGACCGGCGTAGCCGACGACGATGTTCAGCCCGAGCGCGAGCAGCACATAGAGCAGCGCGACGTCGATGATGCGCACCCAGGCGCTGCCGAATTGCTGCGCGAGCATCGGCAGGACCAGCAGGCCCAGCGCAATCAGTACATAGCTGACGCGCTTGTTGTCCTTGAACAGCTGGGTGATCATGCGTGCTCCTGTCAGGCGCGGTCTGCAACGCGTTCGCCAAGCAAGCCTGCCGGCCGCAAGGTGAGCACCAGAATCAAGACGATGAAAGCGAAGATGTCCTGGTAGTGGCTGCCGAGCACGCCGCCCGTGAGCGCGCCGATGTAGCCCGCCCCCAACGCCTCGATCAGACCGAGCAGCACGCCCCCGACCATGGCGCCGGCGAGATTGCCGATGCCGCCGAACACCGCCGCAGTGAAGGCTTTCAGGCCCGGCAGAAAGCCCATCGTGTGCGACGCCGTGCCGTAGTTCGCCGCCCACATCACGCCGGCCAGCGCGGCGAGCGCCGCGCCGATGATGAAGGTGGCCGAGATCACCATGTCCGGGCGCACGCCCATCAGGCCGGCGACGCGCGGGTTCTCGGCCGTGGCGCGCATCGCGCGGCCGAGCTTGGTGTAGTTGACGAGGTACATCAATCCGGCCAAGGTGAGCGCCGTCAGCACCAGGATCAGCACTTGCACGGTGTTGATGACCGCGCCGTAGACGTGAAACGGCTCCTGCGGCAGCAGGATGGGGTAGGACTTGATCGTCGGCTTCCAGACGATCATCGCCAGGGTTTGCAGCAGCAGGCTCATGCCCATCGCGGTGATCAGCGGCGCCAGGCGCGGTGCGCTGCGCAGTGGGCGGTAGGCGACTTTTTCGATCGCAAAATTGAGCGTCGCGCAGACCACGATCGCAGCAATCAGCGAGATCAGCAGCATCAGCCAGCCCGGCATGCCGGTTCCGGCGAGCAGCGAGACGACAGTCCAGCTGACCAGCGCACCGACCATCAACACTTCGCCATGCGCGAAATTGATCAGGTTGATGATGCCGTAGACCATGGTGTAGCCCAAGGCCACCAGGGCGTACATGCTTCCCAACACCAGACCGTTGATGATCTGCTGGATGAAGGTGTCCATCGTCGCTTGTCTCCTCGCGGGTCGCGTGCCACCTTCAGGCCAAATAGCTGCTTCGCCAACGTCGAACCGCGGTCAATTCTAGGGTCGCGCTTCGCGTGTCAAGCCGGGGACTTTCCAGGGTGTTGCGCGCAATCGAGCCCTGGCTGGCAGGGGAGACAGGAAGCTCACCCGCCCTTCTTGGCCGCCAGATTCTTGCGCCGCAGCTCAGCGAGCTTCTCGCCGATCTGGGTTTCCAGGCCTCGCGGCACGGGTTCGTAAAACCGGTTCGGCGCCACGTCGTCGGGCCAATACGACACGCCAGCGGCAAAGGCGTCGGGTTCGTCGTGCGCGTAGCGATATTCGCGCCCGTAGCCCAGGCCCTTCATCAGCGAGGTCGGTGCGTTGCGCAGGTGCAGCGGCACGCCGCGCGTGCCGTCCGCTTTGACGAAGGCGCGTGCCGCGTTGTAGGCCTTGTAGACGGCGTTGCTCTTGGGCGCCACGGCGAGGTAGATCACGGCTTGCGCGAGCGTCAGCTCGCCTTCGGGCGAACCGAGGCGCTCGTAGGTGTGCGCGGCGTCCAGGGCGAGCTGCAAGGCCCGCGGGTCCGCCAGACCGATGTCTTCGCTGGCCATGCGCACGATGCGCCGCGCCGCGTAACGCGGGTCCACGCCGCCGTCGAACATGCGCACCAGCCAATAGAGGGCGGCGTCGGGGTCGCTGCCGCGCACCGCTTTGTGCAGCGCGGAGATGGTGTCGTAGAACTGTTCGCCGCCGTTGTCGTAGCGGCGCAGTTGTTCGCCGAGCGACCGCTCCAGCAGCGCTTCGTCGATCTGCGCGACGTCGGGCGCGACCATCGAGGCCAGGTTTTCGTAGGCGTTGAGCAGGCGCCGGGCGTCGCCGTCGGCGTAGCCGATCAGGCGCTTTTCGGCCGCGTCACTCAATGGCGGAGCGGCCACGAGCGCGCGCGCCCGGCCGAGCAGCTCGCGCAGCTCGCCCTCATCCAGGCTTCGCAGCACATGCACCGTCGCGCGCGACAACAGCGCCGAGTTGACTTCGAACGACGGGTTTTCGGTGGTCGCGCCGATGAAGGTGAACAGCCCCGATTCGACGTGCGGCAAGAACGCGTCTTGCTGCGCCTTGTTGAAGCGGTGCACTTCGTCGACGAAGACGACTGTGCCGCGCCCGCTCGGGCGCAACGCTTGCGCGCGCTCTACTGCGTCGCGAATGTCTTTCACGCCGCCCAGCACCGCCGAGATTGCGATGAACTGGGCGTTGAAGCCCTCGGCCATGAGGCGCGCCAAGGTCGTCTTGCCCACGCCAGGCGGGCCCCACAGAATCATCGAGTGCAGCCGGCCGCGCTCGAACGCGGAGCGCAGCGGCTTGCCGGGGCCGAGCAACTGGCGCTGGCCGATCACCTCGTCGAGTGTCTTGGGGCGCAGTCGCTCGGCGAGCGGCGCGTCAGCCTTTTCGGGGCCGTGTCCCGCGAGCGGGAGCGGCAGCGAACCGGGCACCGCGGCGGGTTTCACTGCTCGATCACGTCGGCACCGGGCGGCACCTTGAAGACGAAGTTGTCGGCCTTGAGTGCGGGGTTCGCTTCGAACTGGGAAAACTGCAGGTGCGAGCGCTGGCCGAAACTGTCGACGATTTCGATCGCTGCGAGCGTCTTGCCGCGAAAGCCGACGCGCACCGACTGGAACGCGGTTTCCGTCGCGCGCGGTGTGGCGAGCACCCAGGAGTGGCCGTCCTTGTCGGGTTGCTGCGCGAGCACGAAGTCTTTCGACAGCGAGCCCCCGGCGAGCAGCGCGGCGGGCGTTCCGCCGAGCGCCTTGTCGAGCTTGCGCGAACTCACCTGGTTCAGATCAGCATCGAAAATCCTGACCTTGTTGCCGTCGGCGACGATGGCCTGCTCAAAGGGTTTGGTG
>JBEBHW010000465.1:0-3726 GCA_040081145.1 Burkholderiaceae bacterium | reverse complement strand
ATCGCTGCGCCCCCCGCGTCTCCAGATCGTGGCCAGCGTCATTCCCGACACGATGTGCCAGATGCCCCACAGGCTCGCGACGATCACCATGCCCAGGTCGGCGTTGAACTGCACGGCGATGATTCCCAGCGCCAACCCCGAGTTCTGCATTCCGCCCTCGATGATGACGGCGCGCGCGTCGAATTCGCTGACGCGAAACGCGAGCGCGCACAGCCAGCCGAGCAGCAGGCCACCCGCGTTGTGCAGCACGACGATCAGCAACTGCGGCGCGATCTGCGCAGTCAGAAGATGGCGTTCGCGAACCAGGCCGATGGCGATGAAGGCGAGCAGGGCGAACACACTGAAGCGGGCGAGCGGTTTGCGGATCTTTTCCGTCGCGCCGGGAAATCGGTGCGCGACAAAAAGCCCGAGCGACATCGGCAACGCGAGCAGCGCAAGCAGGCTCCACCAGATGCCCGACGGGTCGATCGCCAGCTCGCGCAACCAGCTCGCGGTGGCCGGGTTGCTCGCCACCATCCACGTGAAGTTGAACGGCGTGAGTATCAGCGCCATGACGCTGGCCAGCGCCGAGATGCTCACCGACAGCGCCGTGTTGCCGCGCCCGATGTGCGTTACCACGTTGGACAGCGACCCGCCTGGACACGCCGCGACCAGCAGCATCGCCGCCTCGATGTTCGCCGGCAGGTCGAGCGCGAGCGTGGCGAGCCACGTCGCTCCCGGCAGCAGCACGAATTGCGGGATCAGGCCGCACACGACAGCGCGCGGGGTTTGCGCGACGCGCGTGAAGTCGGCCAAGCGCAATTCGAGCGCGACGGAAAACACCATCGTCGCGAGCACCAGGCTCAGGACCAGTTGTTGAGTACTCATGCGTCAAGCCTAGCGAGGAAATCGCCCTCTAGAATCAAGGGTTTACGCCCAAGCCTGAGTCCTCTCGCGTCTTCTCGAGTCCATGCTTTCGTTCCAGCAAATCATTCTCAAACTGCAGGCCTACTGGTCCGAGCAGGGTTGCGCGCTGCTGCAACCGTACGACATGGAAGTCGGCGCGGGCACCAGCCACACAGCGACGTTCCTGCGTTCGCTCGGCCCCGAGCCGTGGCGCGCCGCCTACGTGCAACCGAGCCGCCGGCCCAAAGACGGGCGCTACGGCAACAACCCGAACCGCCTGCAGCACTATTACCAGTACCAGGTTGTGCTGAAGCCGGCGCCGGCGAACATCCTCGAGCTGTACTTGGGCTCGCTCGAGGCGCTCGGCTTCGATTTGCGCGCGAACGACATCCGCTTCGTCGAAGACGATTGGGAAAACCCGACGCTCGGCTGCTGGGGCCTGGGCTGGGAGGTCTGGCTGAACGGCATGGAGGTCACGCAGTTCACCTACTTCCAGCAGGTCGGCGGAATCGACTGCAAACCCATCACCGGCGAGATCACCTATGGGCTGGAACGCCTGGCGATGTATTTGCAGGGCGTCGACAACGTCTATGACCTGCAGTGGACCGACGGCTTGAGCTACCGCGACGTGTACCACCAGAACGAAGTCGAACAAAGCACGTACAACTTCGAACACAGCGATGTCGAGTTCCTGCTGGCGGCCTTCTCGGCGCACGAGCGCCAGGCGAAACACCTGATGGGACTGGACCTCGCCTTGCCCGCCTACGAGCAGTTGCTCAAGGCCGCACACAGCTTCAACCTGCTCGACGCGCGCGGCGCGATCAGCGTCACGGAGCGCGCCGCGTACATCGGGCGCATCCGCAACGTCTCGCGCAGCGTCGCGCAGAGTTATCTCGAAAGCCGCGCGCGCTTGGGCTTCCCGATGGCGCCGCGCGAGTGGGCGGCAGAGGCCGCCGCCAAGCTCGAAGCGCGCAAGGCGGCATAAGCGATGAGCGCAACCAAGAGCCTGCTCGTCGAATTGCTCGTCGAAGAGCTGCCGCCGAAGGCGCTGAAGGCGCTCAGCGAAGCGTTTGCCGACGCGATCGCCCAAAGTCTGCGCACCCAGGGTCTGGCGACCGATCATTCCGCGGTCACGCCTTACGCCACGCCACGCCGGCTCGCCGTGCACTTCAGCGGCGTGATGTCGTTCGCGAAGGACGCAGCGCGCTTGCACAAGTTGATGCCGGTCAGCGTTGGCCTGAGCGCCACCGGCGAGGCGACCCCCGCCTTGCTGAAAAAACTCGCCGCCTTGGGCGCCGATGCGACAGCCGTGCCGCGCTTGCGGCGCCAACCCGACGGCAAGGCCGAAGCGCTGTTCCTCGACGCCGTCGTCAAGGGGGCGTCGCTCGCCGAGGGTCTGCAAATTGCAATGGACACGGCGCTAACCAAGCTGCCTATCCCCAAGCTCATGCAATACCAGCTCGCCGACGGCTGGACCAGCGTGCAGTTCGTGCGTCCGGCACACGCCCTCGTAGCGCTGCACGGCGCCGACGTCGTGCCGGTCACGGCTTTGGGCCTGCACGCGGGTCGCCGAACCGAAGGCCACCGTTTCGAAGCCGGGGTAAGCCCGGTGATGCTCATCGACGCCGACCACTACGCACGCCAGCTCGAAGAGCAAGGCGCCGTGATCGCAAGCTTTGCGGCGCGCCACGGCGAGATCAGCCGCCAGCTGCACGCCGCGGCGGCGCGCGAAGGCCTCACGCCCATCGACGACGCCGCGCTGCTTGACGAAGTCACGGCGCTCGTCGAGCGGCCGAGCGTCGTGCGCTGCGAATTCGAACGCGAGTTCCTCGATGTGCCGCAGGAATGCCTGATCCTGACGATGAAGGCGAACCAGAAGTACTTTCCGCTGCTCGACGCGCAGGGCCGGCTGACGAACAAGTTTCTCGTCGTCAGCAACATCCGCCCGGCGGACCCGAGCCGCGTCATCGGCGGCAACGAACGCGTCGTGCGGCCGCGCCTGGCCGATGCGAAGTTCTTCTTCGACCAGGACCGCAAGCGCACGCTCGAATCGCGGACTGCCGGCCTGGACAAGATCGTCTATCACAACCAACTCGGCAGCCTGGGCGATCGGGTGCGGCGCGTGCGCGCCATCGCCGCAGCCATCGGACGCGAGTTGGGCGGGGACGTCCTCGCGCAACACGCCGACCAGGCCGCGCTGCTTGCCAAAGCCGATCTCACGACCGACATGGTCGGCGAGTTTCCCGAGCTGCAAGGCATCATGGGCGGCTACTACGCGCGCCACGACGGCTTGAGCGAAGAAGTCGCGTTTGCCGTCGAGGACCACTACAAACCGCGTTTTGCCGGCGACGCGTTGCCGCGCAATACAACGGGCGTCGTGGTGGCCTTGGCCGACAAGCTGGAGATTCTGGTCGGGCTGTTCGGCATCGGCCAATTGCCCAGCGGCGACAAGGATCCGTTTGCGCTGCGCCGGCATGGGCTGGGCGTCCTGAGGATGCTGACGGAACGCGTGCCGGCGATGACGCTCGATCGTGCCGTCGACCTCGCGATCGCTTCGCCAACCTGGCCGCAGTCGGCAAAAGCCGCGCAGCCTCACGCCGATGGGGCGACTGAATCGCTGAGGAATCAGCTGTTGCGGTTTCTCGGGGACCGACTCGCCGTGACGATGCGCGAGCAAGGCTATTCCGCTCAGGAAGTTGACGCGGTGCTCGGTGACGACAAGTTCTGGGCGCTTTCCGAAGTGGCAGCACGCCTGGCCGCGGTGCGCCAATTCACGGCGCTTCCGGAAGCGGCGTCGCTCGCCGCGGCGAACAAGCGCGTCGGCAACATCCTGAAGAAGAG
>JBEBHW010000014.1:0-15620 GCA_040081145.1 Burkholderiaceae bacterium | reverse complement strand
CGTCTTGCCGCCATCCTGCCCCTCAGCAACGTCGCCGTCGGCGTGGACGCCACAAGCAAGAAACGCGCATTCGAGTTCGCCGGGCTGCTGTTCGAGAACCAGCACGCGATCGCGCGCGCCACCGTCACCGACAACCTGTTTGCGCGCGAGCGGCTCGGCTCCACGGGCCTGGGCCACGGCGTGGCGATCCCGCACGGGCGCATCAAGGGCTTGAAGAATCCCTTGGCCGCGGCGATCCGCGTGCTCCAGCCGATTCCTTTCGACGCGCCCGACGAAGAGGCGGTCGGCCTGTTGATCTTTCTGCTGGTGCCCGAGGCGGCAACCCAGCGGCATCTCGAGATCCTCTCCGAAATCGCAGAAATGCTTTCCGACCGCGAGTTGCGAGAGCGTTTGAAGACCGAGTCCGATGCGGCCAAGGTGCATCAGCTCATTGCCAACTGGGTTCCCTTGAAATCGGCGGCCTAGTGGCGAAACCTCAGGCCTTCAGCGCCGCCCGCGCCTTCCCTGCGTGAAACCCAGCGTCATCAGCGCCGAGGCGCTCTTCGAAGAGCATCGTCGCGCTCTGGGCTGGGAGTGGGTGGCCGGGCATGCGCACCCCGAGCGGCGCATCGACGAGGCCGCGGTGCGCAACGCCCAATCGGCGGCGGACCTGGTGGGCTACCTCAACTACATCCACCCTTACCGGGTGCAGATCGTCGGCTCCCGCGAAGTCGCGTACCTGACCGGGTGCGCGACCGACGTCGCCGAGCGCCGCATCTCGCGCATCGTCATGCTCGAGCCGCCGGCGCTGATCGTTGCCGACGGCCAGGCCGCGCCCGAGCAACTCGTTGCGATGTGCGACCGTGCCGACATTCCGCTGTTCGTCACGGCAGAGCCGGCCGGCCACGTGATCGACGTGGTGCGCGGTTACCTGGGCAACCATTTCGCCGAGCGCACCACGCGCCACGGCGTGTTCATGGACATTCTGGGAATGGGCGTGCTGCTCACCGGCGAGTCGGGGCTGGGCAAGAGCGAACTCGGCCTGGAGCTGATTTCGCGCGGTCACGGCCTGGTGGCCGACGACGCCGTGGACCTGTTTCGCGTCTCGCAGACGGCGCTCGAGGGGCGTTGCCCGGAACTCTTGATGAACTTGCTGGAAGTGCGCGGCATCGGCCTGCTCGACATCAAGGCAATCTTCGGCGAGACCGCGGTGCGCCGCAAGATGCGCCTCAAACTCATCGTTCATCTGGTGCGCAAGGACACGATGGAGCGCGATTTCGAACGTCTGCCTTACGAGCCGCTGTACGAAGAAATCCTCGACGTGCCGGTGCGCAAGGCGGTGATCGCGGTGGACGCCGGGCGCAACCTCGCGGTGCTCGTGGAAGCCGCGGTGCGCGCGACGATTCTTCAGTTGCGCGGCATCGACACCTACAAAGACTTCATCGAGCGCCAGCAACAGGCGATGTTGAAGTTGTCTTGAGCCGGGCACGCCGGCTGGGCGCCGCGTTTGCCCCGGCGCCACCCTGCGCTACTTCGCCTTGTGTTCGCAGTTCGGCTTGGTGCACGCGCCGTACAGCGCCAGCGCATGGTCTTGCAACTCGAAGCCGCGCGCGACCGCCACCTGGTGCTGGCGCTTTTCGATCTCGGCGTCGAAAAACTCTTCGACGCGCCCGCAATCCAGGCACACCAGGTGGTCGTGGTGCTTGCCTTCGTTGAGCTCGAACACGGCCTTGCCGGTCTCGATGTGGGTTCTCGCCAGGATGCCGGCCTGCTCGAATTGCATCAAGACGCGGTACACCGTCGCCAGCCCGACGTCGGCGCCTTCGCTGAGCAGCAACCGGTACACGTCTTCGGCGCTCAGATGGCGCTGGCGGGTCTGCTGAAAGACTTCGAGCACCTTGATCCGAGGCAGCGTCGCTTTCAGCCCGCTGTTCTTGAGTTCTTCGGCACGCGTCATGGGAGGAGGGGGACGAGAGGCCTGCGCCGCTAGAATGATTCGATCATATCGGCGCAGCGCCTTGTTCGCCGGCCGCCCAAGCCGGCACGAATCGCTCAAATCCATGCGACCCCAATCAAACTATCGCCGTTGTGCGACGCTCTTGACCGTGCTCTTGCTGGGTGGATGCGAGTCGCTGCAGTCGTCGGACAACTTTCTCGCGCTGCTCACGCCGTACCGTCTGGAGATCGTGCAGGGCAACGTCATCACCAAGGAGTTGGCGGCGCAGGTCAAGCCGGGCATGAGTTCGGCCCAGGTGCGCGATGTGCTGGGCACGCCCTTGCTCACCGACATTTTTCACGCGGATCGCTGGGACTATGTGTTCACGATCCAGCGCCAGGGCGCGCAGCCGCAGTTGCGCCGTGTCGTGGCCTGGTTCAATGCGGACAAGCTGGAGCGCCTCGTCACTGAGGGCGAGTTGCCCGGCGAGCGCGAGTTCGTCGCGGCAATCGACACCTTCAAGACCTCACGCGACGCGGCGCCCTTGGCGTTGACGCCGGAGCAACTCCAGGCCTTGCCGGTTCCGCCCAAGTCCGCGGCAGCGTCGGCCGAACCCGTGGGCCCGGTGCGCAACTACCCGCCGCTCGAAGCCAAGCCATGACGCAACCGCTCCGCATCGCCGTGGCTGGCGCTTCGGGGCGCATGGGGCACATGTTGCTCGAAGCCGTGGCTGGCGCCAAGGACATGACACTGGCTGGGGCGCTGGACATTCCCGACGCTGCAGGAATCGGCACAGACTGCCTGGCGTTTCTCGGGCGCAACAGCGGAATCGCGGTGAGTGCAGACACCCGTGCAGCGCTGCGCAACGCGCAGGTGCTGATCGATTTCACGCGGCCCGAGGGCACGCTCGCGCACTTGGCCGTGTGCCGCGAATTCGGCGTCAAGGCGGTGATCGGCACGACCGGCTTCAGCGACGCGCAAAAAGCGCAGCTTGCCGAGCACGCGAAGCACGTCGCGCTGGTCATGGCGCCGAACATGAGTGTCGGCGTGAATGTCGTGTTGCGTTTGCTCGATGTGGCGGCGCGTTCGTTGAGTCACGGCTACGACATCGAAGTCATCGAGGCGCACCACCGGCACAAGGTCGACGCGCCCAGCGGCACGGCGCTGCAAATGGGCGAAACCGTGGCGCACGCGCTTGGCCGCGAACTCGCCGACTGCGCTGTCTACGCGCGCGAAGGCGTGACGGGCGAACGCGATCCGTCGACGATCGGCTTTGCCAGCATCCGCGGCGGCGACATCGTCGGCGACCACACGGTGCTGTTTGCCGGCACCGGCGAGCGCATCGAAATCACGCACAAGGCGAGCAGCCGCGCCGGCTATGCGCAGGGCAGTCTGCGCGCGGCGCGCTTTCTTGCCGGGCGGGCCAGCGGGCTGTTCAGTATGGCCGACGTCTTGGGGCTTGGCTGATGCGCGCCGAGTTGCAAATCATGCGTCTTCGGCGGGTCGAGGGGCATCAATGACTGGGTTTGAACACTTCTGGTCGCAGGGCGACCTGATCACACGCGGCGTCGCCGTGATTCTGCTGGCGATGTCGATCAGCGCCTGGGTCGTCATCTTCTGGAAAGGTTGGCTGCTGCGCCGTGTCAGCCGGGACATGGCGCGCGCCATCGCCGCGTTTTGGGCCGCGCCGTCGATGGCGGAGGGCCGGGTCCAGCTGGTCAAGTTCGACCGGGAAGCGGTGCTCAGCCCGCTGCTCGCCGCTGCGCTGGCCACGCCATTGGGGGGCACGCTGGAAAGCAAAGGCAAAGTCGATTCGCAGCTCACGCGGCGCCTGCGCGACGCGCTGCACGCGGTGCTCGCGCAGTTGCAGTTCGGCCAGGTGATGCTCGCTTCAATCGGCAGCACGGCGCCCTTCATCGGCCTGTTCGGCACGGTGTGGGGCATCTATCACGCGCTGCTGAGCATCTCGGCGGCAGGCAGCATCACGATCGAGCGCGTCTCCGGTCCGGTGGGCGAGGCACTCGTCATGACTGCAGCGGGTCTGGCGGTGGCGATTCCCGGGGTACTTGCCTACAACATCTTCGGCAAACGCGTCGCGGGGTGCGAGGCCGAGCTCGAGGGCTTCGCCCACGACTTGCGCGAAATGCTCGTCGATACCGGCGACGCGATGAGCTCGGCCGCCGCCGGCGCCGACGGCGCGAGCCCAGCCTGAGCGGGAATCGATCCGATGGCTTTTGGGCGCCTGGAACGCAACGTCGGCCCGCAGCCGATGAGCGACATCAACATGACGCCGCTCATCGACGTGATGCTCGTCTTGCTTGTCATCTTCATGATTACTGCGCCACTCATGAGCAGCAGCCTGAAGCTGGACCTGCCCAAGTCCGACGCCGCAGCGCCCAGCGACAGCCCGCAGTACATCGCGGTCGCGCTCGACCTGCAGGGGCGGCTCTACTTCGGCGACGAAATGCTCGAGCGCCCCGCGTTCACGTTGCGCGTCGGCGATGCGGCGCGCAAGAATCCGCAGCTTGAAGTGCAATTGCGCGCCGACAAGGGCGTGGCCTACGGCAGCGTTGCCGAGCTCATCGGCATTGTGCAAAAGGCTGGCCTGTCGCGCATCGGTTTCATCGCCGACCCGGGCAGCGCGCCGCCGCCCCGCTAAGTAGCTTTGAGAAACAGTCGGATGCACCGCGTGCGCCTGTTCACCCCCTGACATGAACCCGAATTTCAAACCCAGCGAGATTGAAGCCGCGGCGCAAGACGCGTGGCGCCAGGCCGACGCCTACCGCGTCGTCGAAGACCCGCAACGCCCGAAGTACTACGCGTGCTCGATGCTGCCGTATCCGAGCGGCAAGCTGCACATGGGCCATGTGCGCAACTACACCATCAACGACATGCTGGCGCGCTACAAGCGCATCCAGGGCTTCAACGTGCTGATGCCGATGGGCTGGGACGCATTCGGCCTGCCTGCCGAGAACGCGGCGATGAAGAGCAAGGTCGCGCCCGCCGCGTGGACCTACGAGAACATCCGCGTGATGAAGGCCCAGTGCCAGGCGCTGGGTTTGGCGATCGACTGGTCGCGCGAACTCGCGACGTGCGACCCGGACTACTACAAGTGGAACCAATGGTTCTTCCTGAAGATGCTCGAGCAGGGCATCGCCTACCGGAAGACGCAGGTGGTCAACTGGGATCCGGTCGACCAGACGGTGCTGGCCAACGAGCAGGTCATTGACGGCCGCGGCTGGCGCTCCGGTGCGCCGGTGGAAAAGCGCGAGATCCCCGGCTACTACCTGAACATCACCAAGTACGCCGAAGAACTGCTTGACTGCACGCTGCACAAACTGCCCGGCTGGAGCGAGCGCGTGCGCCTGATCCAGGAGAACTGGATCGGCAAGAGTTACGGCGTGAACTTCGGGTTCCCCTACACGATCGACGGCAAGGATCAATTGCTGCGCGTGTACACGACACGCGCCGACACGATCATGGGCGTAAGCTTCGTCGCGATCGCCGCAGAACACCCGCTGGCCGCGCGCCTGGCCCAGGGTCAGTCTGCGTTGGCGCTGTTCATCGACAAGTGCAAGACGGGTTCGGTCATGGAGGCTGACCTCGCGATGATGGACAAAGAGGGCATGCCCACGGGTTTTCACGTCGCCCATCCGCTGACTGGCGCAAGGATCGAAGTCTGGGTCGGCAACTACGTGCTCATGGCCTATGGCGAGGGCGCGGTGATGGGCGTGCCGGCGCACGACGAGCGCGACTTCGCGTTCGCGAAGAAGTACCGGCTGCCGATTCCGCAAGTGATCACCGTACCGGGTCAGAGCTTCTCGACCGAGGCTTGGCAGGAGTGGTATGCAGACAAGCAGAACGGGCGCTGCGTCAACTCCGGCAGCTACGATGGCCTGCCGTATCAGGCGGCGAGCGACGCGATCGCCGCCGACCTCAAAACCAAGGGCCTGGGCGACAAGCAGGTGCAATACCGCCTGCGCGACTGGGGAATCAGCCGTCAGCGCTACTGGGGCACGCCGATCCCCATCATCCATTGCGACGCCTGCGGCGTGGTGCCGGTTCCCGAGAAAGACTTGCCCGTTGTTCTGCCCGAGCACCTCGTCCCCGACGGCAGCGGCAACCCGCTGAACAAGTACGAACCTTTTCTGAAGTGCGCCTGCCCGCGTTGCGCGAGGCCGGCGCGGCGCGAAACCGACACGATGGACACCTTCGTCGACAGCGCCTGGTACTACATGCGCTACGCAGCGCCGGGCGCGGTGCGTGATGGCAAGCCGGCGATGGTCGACGCGCGCAATGACTACTGGATGCCGATGGACCAGTACATCGGCGGAATCGAGCATGCGGTGCTGCATCTCTTGTACGCGCGCTTCTGGACCAAGGTGATGCGTGACATGGGCATGTTGCACTTCGACGAGCCGTTCCTGCACCTGATGAACCACGGCATGCTGCTCAACCACATCTTCTACACGCGAAGCAGCAAGGGCGGCAAGGAGTACGTGCCACCCACCGACGTCAAGCCGACGCACGACGCACAAGGCCACATCACCGGCGGCGTCGCTGCCGATGGGACGCCGGTGCAGTACGGCGGGGTCGGCAAGATGGGCAAGACGGAGCGCAACGGCGTCGATCCGCAAGACCTGATCGACAAATACGGTGCCGATACCGCGCGCCTGTTCGTGATGTTCGTAGGCGGGCCCGAGGACGCGTCGGTCTGGTCCGACACCGGCGTCGCGGGTTCGTCGCGCTTCCTGCACCGCGTCTGGCAATTTGCGGTGCGCCACGCCGACACGCTGCGCAGTGCGCGCGACGCCGCGCCCACGGACGACACGTCTTCGAAGCTGCTGCGCCGCGAAATCCACGCGCTGCTCAAGCAAGTGCACTACGACTACGAGCGCATGCAATACAACACCGTCGCCTCGGGGGCGATGAAGATGCTGAATGCGCTCGAGGGCTTTCGCGGCGAGGCGCCGCGTGCGCTGCGCGAAGGTTTTGGCATCTTGCTGCGCGTGCTCTATCCGGCGTGCCCGCACCTCACCTGGGTGTTGTGGAACGAGTTGGGGTATGCGGCGCAACTGGGCGAGTTGCTCGACGCGCCGTGGCCGAACGTCGACCCGACCGCGCTCGTGCAAGATCAGATCGAGTTGGTTTTGCAAGTGAACGGCAAACGTCGAGGCGTGATCGGCGTGGCCGCCGACGCCGATGAAGCGACGATCGTCGCGGCCGCGCTGGCGAGCCCCGACTACAGCCGGTTCGGCGGCACGGCGACCCCGAAAATGGTCAAAGTGGTGCCCGGACGCTTGGTCAACGTCGTCGTTTGATGCAGCTGCGGCGTATCGTCTTGATGAGCGCCGTGCTGCTCGCGGTCGCATTGAGCAGCGCCTGCGGCTTCGAGTTGCGACGCGCGCCCGAACTGCAGTTCCGGACGCTTCAGCTGAAGGGCTTCAAGGACGCGTCGCCGCTCGCCCGCGAGTTGCGCCGCAGCCTGGCCAGCAGTGGTACGACACGGGTTGTGGAAAGCGCCGACGCCGCGCAAGCCGTGCTCGAAGCGTTGACCGACGAGCGCGAAAAGAGCGTCGTCGCCAGCACCGCAGCGGGCCAGGTGCGTGAACTGCAATTGCGCGCGCGCTTCCACTTTCGCGTGCGCGGCCCGGCCGGCAAAGAACTGCTGCCGGCGACGGAAATCCTGCTGAGCCGCGACATGAGCTACAACGAAAGCAACGCGCTGGCCAAAGAACAGGAAGAAGCTCTGCTGTACGCGGCGATGCAAAACGACATCGTCGCCCAGGTGCTGCGCCGCCTTGCTGCGGTGCCACCGCTGTAGACGCAACCGGCTCGACGACGATGCAAGTTCGTGCCGACCAGCTGGCCGCACACCTCGCGAAGAACCTGCGCCCGCTCTACACCGTGTGGGGTGACGAGCCGCTGCTCGCGCAAGAGGCGCTCGATGCCCTGCGCAGCGCGGCGCGCGCTGCGGGGTGCACCGAACGCCAGGTGCACACCGTCAGCGGGGCGCGCTTCGACTGGAGCAGCCTGCTCGGTGCGGCGCGCGAGATGAGCCTGTTCAGCGACCGGCAGTTGATCGAAATCCGCATCCCGGGCGGAAAGCCGGGCAAAGACGGGTCCGACGCATTGCAGAGTTACTGCGACGGCGTGACCGCGCAAGGCGAGAGCAACGTCACCTTGATTGCGCTGCCCAGGCTCGACCGCACCCAGCAAGGCAGCGCCTGGTTCGGCGCGCTGGAGCGTGCCGGCGTCACGATCCGCATCGACGCGGTCGAGCGCAAGGCCTTGCCACAGTGGATCGCGCAACGTTTGGCGCAGCGTGGCCAGCGTGTCAAAGGCGGCGCGGAGGGAGAACACGCGTTGGCGTTCTTCGCGGATCGAGTTGAAGGCAATCTGCTCGCGGCGCACCAGGAAGTCGAAAAGCTCGCGCTGCTGTACCCGAGCGGTGAATTGAGCTTTGAGCAAATCGAATCCGCCGTGCTCAACGTCGCGCGCTATGACGTCTTCAAGCTCGGCGAAGCGGTCTTGGCGGGTCAGGTCGGACGCGCGTTGCGCATGCTGGAGGGCCTGCAGGCCGAGGGCGAGGCTGCCGTGCTCGTGCATTGGGCAATCGCCGAGGACATTCGCGCGCTGAAGCGAATCAAGGAAGCGGTGCGAGGCGGCCAGCCGCTGCCGCTGGCGCTGCGTGAAGCGCGCGTCTGGGGGCCGCGCGAGCGCCTGATCGAGCGCGCCTTGCCGTTCTTCGCCGAGACCACGCTGGCGCACCTGTTAGAGGCCGCGAGCGTGTGCGACGGCCTGGTGAAGGGGCTGCGCCACGCCGACTGGCCGGCGGACCCCTGGCAGGCGTTGAACAAGCTCGTCTTGATGTTGTTGCAGCAAACGACGCGGGCGTCAGCGCGCACGCCACTGCGTCTGGCGCTGAGTCCCTGAGACCTTCAATCTCGGTGCACGTCCCCGTCGCCGCGAAGACTCAGGCGACCCGTGCAGCCGTCAATAGCCGCGCGCGCGGTCGACAAGATGCGCGAGCGGCGTGCCGTTGCGCAGCGCATTCACGTTGCGCGCAACGACCTGCGCCGCGCTGCGCGGGTCGGTGAGCGCGGCAATGTGCGGCAGCACGCTGACTTGCGGGTGAGGCCAAAACGGATGGTCGCGCGCCAGCGGCTCGCTCGCGAACACGTCGAGCACGGCGCGGCGCAGCTGGCCCGCCGCCAGGGCGCGCAGCAAATCGGGTTCGACCACATGGCCGCCTCGCCCGAGGTTCACCAGGCTCGCGCCGCGGCGCATTTGCGCGAAGGTTGGCGCTGCAAACAGGCCTTGTGTGGCCGGGGTCAGCGGCAGCAAGTTGACGACGATTTCGCTCTGGCCGAGAACCGATCCGAGCGCCGTTGCGCCGCTGCACGTCGTGACGCGTGCGAGTTCCACCGGGCGCGTGCTCCAGCCCGTCACGCGATAGCCGTTGCCTGCCAGGCGCAGCACTGCGGCGCGGCCCATTTCACCCAGCCCGAGCACGGCGACCGCGACTTCGTCGGCGCGCCGCTGGGGAAGTTGCTGCCATTCGCGGCGCTGCTGTTGCGCCGCGTAGTCGAAGTAGCCGCGGTGCAGGCCGAGCACGGCCCACAGCGCAGTTTGCGCAATCGCCTCGCTCATGACGGGGTCGACCATTCGCGCGAGCGGCACGTCGCGCGGCAAACTCGGATCGGCAAGCAAGCGGTCGACACCCGCCCACAGCGATTGAATGAGACGCAAGCGCGGCAGTCTTGCCATCAGCCCCAGCGGCGGATTGGCGACGAGGGCGATTTCGACGTCTGACCGCTCGGACGTTGCCAGCCCGGGCCCCGCGCGCACCAGGGTTTCTGCCGGCAGTGCCGCGCGCAGGGCCGGCCACCACGCATCCCATTCGGCGTCAGTGAAGTCGGCGGCGAGGAGAATGCTCATGGGGTGCCCTCAACGCGCGGCTTCGGTCAGGGCGAGCGCCCGGCGCAATGCGTGAACAACGGTCTGTTCGCGCACCGCGCGGCGATCGCCGGCAAGATTCAGCACCTCGGCCAGCGCCGGGTGGCCCCGCTGTGCCCACGCCAGCCAGACGGTGCCCACGGGCTTGCCGGGCGTCGCCCCGCCCGGCCCGGCGATTCCCGTGACGGCCAGCGCGATGTCAGCGTGCGAGTGGCGCAGCGCGCCGCTGGCCATCGCGCACGCGACTTCGCGGCTCACCGCGCCGTGCGCCGCGATCAGCTCGGCGTCGACGCCGAGCGACTCGACTTTGGCGGCGTTCGAGTAGCTGACAAACCCGCGCTCGAACCAGTCGCTCGATCCCGCGATGTCGGTGCAGGCCGCGGCAATGAGGCCGCCGGTGCACGACTCTGCGGTTGCGAGCGTCTTGCCGCTGCCGCACAGCGCCTGCGCGACTGAGTTCACGAGCATTTCGATCGATGTCATACAAAGTGCCAAAGTGCAATCACGAGCAGCGTGCAAAGCGCAGCGACCGCATCGTCGAACATGATGCCCAACCCCTGGCGCCAGCCGATGGGCGCGTCGCGGTGGACCTTGAACAATCCATCGGCCCAGGCCACCGGACCGGGTTTGGCGATATCAAAAATCCGAAACAGCGCAAAGGCCCACAGCTGCTCCCAGACGCCGGTGGGCGTGACCAGCCAC
Organism: Burkholderiaceae bacterium; assembly: GCA_040081145.1. GTDB lineage: Bacteria > Pseudomonadota > Gammaproteobacteria > Burkholderiales > Burkholderiaceae_C > JAEMQF01. The sequence goes on along the minus strand of JBEBHW010000014.1, from coordinate 5,044 downwards.
AGCACGAGCCAGAATCCGACGACTTCATCCCACACGATGGCGCCGGGGTCGCTGAGGCCCAGGTCGGATGCGGTTCGCGCGCACGCCCACACGCCGATCGCGCATCCGCCGATGATGAGCGCCGCCCAGCGGATGTCGTCCATGTGCGGTTGCAGGAGCGTGAAGACGAGCCAGGCCCAGAGCGTTGCGATCGTGCCCGGCGCGACCGGCGACAGCCCGCAGCCAAAGCCCAGCGCGATCGCGCGCGCCGGGTGGCTGAAGACGAAACCCGGCGACGCTTTGCGCGGCGCGGTCGCGATAGGCGGGTTCAACGGGGTGTCGGACATGGTCGATTGCGGTTCGCTGCGGCGTGCACGCGTCAGCGGAAATGGTCGAAGCCGGCGAAGTGCCGGGCAATCGGCTGGGCCTGCGCGTCGAGCAGGCGCACGCCCGGCGCCGCGTCGATCTGCCCGATGCAGGTGACGGCCACACCCGCGTGGGCGGCGGCGGCCTGAACCTCGGCGCTGCGCTGCGCCGCTGCCGTGAAGAGAAGCTCGTAGTCGTCGCCGCCGGCCAGCGTGCACTCCCGCTGCACGTCGAGTGTCTGGGCGGCGAGCACGGCGCTGCGCGGCAGCGCATCCGCGTGCAGCGTCGCGCCGACGCCGGAGCGGCGCAAGATGTGGCCGAGGTCGCCGAGCAAGCCGTCGGAAATGTCGATGGCGCTCGTCGCGATACCGCGCAGCGCGACCCCCAACGCGACGCGCGGTTGCGGCCACTCCATGGCGCGGCGGACGGCGCTCAGGCCCTCGCCGTTAAGCGCCACGTTGCCGCGAAAACAGTCGAGCGCCAGGCGTGCGTCACCCAGCGCGCCGCTGACGTAGAGCTGATCGCCGGCACGCGCTCGGCTGCGCAGCAAGGCCAGTCCGGTGGGTAGCTCGCCGAAGACGCTGATGCAAATCGTGAGCGGCCCCTGGGTGGTGTCACCCCCGATCAACTCACACCCGTGGGCCCGAGCCAGGTCCAGCAGTCCGCGCGAAAAGCCCTGCAGAAAGGCTTCGTCAGCGCGCGGCAGCGCCAGCGCCAGCGTGAACGCGCGCGGCGTCGCGCCGCAAGCGGCCAAGTCGCTGAGGTTCACGGCCAGGGACTTGTGCCCGAGCGCGTCGGGCGCGACGGTGGACAGGAAGTGGCGCCCTTCAACCAGCATGTCGCTCGACACGGCGAGTTGCATGCCGGGCGTCACGGTAAGCAAGGCGCAGTCGTCACCGACACCCAAGTCCGCGCGGTGCACGGGCACGGTGAAATACTTGTCGATCAGATCGAATTCGCCGAGAGGCATGAGCAGTGGGCCGTGGAGGGCGCCGCGGATGCGCGGTCGCAGAATTATGGGCGCCGCGCCAGCACCGCGAGGCAAGCGCTGCAGACACTGGGACAATCACCCGTATCGACCTTGCGCGCCTTGTGCCGGGGCCGGTCTCCCGCGACGCCCCCAGCCGCCACCCGAAGGAATCGCCATGTCCAGCTACGAAGAAAAACGCGTCGAACTGCGCCGCGCCGCGCTCGAATACCACGAGTTCCCGACGCCGGGCAAGATCGCGATCGCGCCGACGAAACAACTGATCAACCAGCGCGACCTGGCGCTGGCGTACTCGCCGGGCGTCGCCGCGGCATGCGAAGAAATCGCCGCGGACCCGACGAACGCGTTTCGCTACACGGCGCGCGGCAACCTGGTCGCGGTGATCACGAATGGCACTGCGGTGCTGGGCCTGGGCGACATCGGCCCGCTCGCGGCCAAGCCGGTGATGGAGGGCAAGGCCGTCCTGTTCAAGAAATTCGCCGGGATCGACGTCTTCGACCTCGAAGTCAACGAAAAAAGCCTCGACAAGTTGATCGACCTGATCGCCGCGCTCGAGCCGACGTTCGGCGGGATCAACCTCGAAGACATCAAGGCGCCGGATTGTTTCTACGTCGAGCGCGCCTTGCGTTCGCGAATGAAGGTTCCGGTGTTCCACGATGACCAGCACGGCACGGCGATCGTCGTCGCCGCCGGCATCTTGAATGCGTTGAAGGTCACGGGCAAGAGCATCACGCAAGTCAAGCTCGTGTCGTCGGGCGCCGGCGCGGCGGCGCTGGCGTGCCTCGCGCTGCTCGTGAAAATCGGCATGCCTCGCCAAAACATCTGGGTCACCGACCTCGCGGGGCTCGTCTACGCCGGCCGCAAGGAGTTGATGGACGACGACAAGGCGGTCTTTGCGCAGGTGACCGAGCAACGCAGCCTGCTGGAGGCGATTGGCGGCGCCGACATCTTTCTCGGGCTGTCCGCCGGCGGCGTGCTGAAGAAGGACATGGTCGCGCGAATGAACCCGAATCCGGTGATCTTTGCGCTGGCCAATCCCACCCCCGAAATCCTTCCCGAGGAAGTAAAGGAAGTGCGCAGCGACGCGATCATCGCGACGGGGCGCACCGACTACCCGAATCAGATCAACAACGTGCTGTGCTTCCCGTACATCTTTCGCGGCGCGTTGGACTGCGGCGCGACGACGATCAACATCGAGATGGAAATCGCCGCGGTGCACGCGATCGCCGACCTCGCCCAGGCCGAGCAAAGCGAAGTCGTTGCCGCGGCGTACGCCGGTGCGACGCTGAGCTTCGGCCCCGAGTACCTGATTCCCAAACCCTTCGACCCGCGCCTCATGATTCGCATCGCGCCTGCAGTGGCGCAGGCGGCGGCGGCGTCGGGCGTGGCGTTGCGCCCGGTGAAGGACCTCGACGCCTACCGCGAGAAGCTGCTCAGCTTCGTCTACGCGTCGGGAACGACGATGAAGCCGATCTTCACCCTGGCCAAGCGCGCGCAGCGCAAACGGGTGGCGTTTGCCGAAGGCGAAGAAGAGCGTGTGCTGCGCGCCGTGCAGGTGGTCGTCGACGAAGGGCTGGCACGGCCCACATTGATCGGCCGGCCGGAAATCCTCGCGCAGCGCATCGAGAAATTCGGCCTGCGCCTGACGGTGGGCCGCGACTACGACCTCGTCAATACGGAGAACGACCATCGCTTTCGTGACTACTGGCAGCGCTATCACGAGATGACGTCGCGCAAGGGTGTCACGGCGCAGCTCGCGAAAATCGAAATGCGCCGACGCCTGACACTCATCGGCGCGATGCTGCTGAAGAGCGACGAAGTCGACGGCCTCTTGTGCGGCACCTGGGGCACGACGGGGTTGCACCTGCACTACATCGACCAGGTGATCGGCCTGCGCGAGGGCGTCAAGACCTACGGCTGCATGAATGGCCTGATGTTGCCCGGGCGCATGGTGATGCTGATCGACACGCACGTGAACTACGAACCGAGCGCCGAGCAGCTCGCCGAGTTGACCGTGATGGCCGCCGAAGAAATGTTGCGCTTCGGCTTGAGGCCCAAGGCAGCGTTGTTGTCGCACAGCAATTTCGGTTCGAGCAATCAGCCCTCGGCCGTGAAGATGCGCGACGCCCTGGCCTTGCTGCGCGCGCGCGCGCCCTGGCTGGAGGTGGACGGCGAAATGCACGGCGACGCCGCGCTGGACGCAGGATATCGCGCCGAACTCATGCCCCACAGCACCTTGAGCGGCGAAGCCAATTTGCTCGTCCTGCCGAACATCGACGCGGCCAACATCGCCTACAACTTGCTGAAGACAGCGGCCGGCGGCGGCATCGCGATCGGCCCGGTGCTGCTCGGTGCGGCCAAGCCGGTGCACATCCTGACGCCGTCTGCCACGGTGCGCCGCATCGTCAACATGGCCGCCGTCACGGTAGCCGACGCGAACGCGGCACGCCGCTGAATGCAAAAGTCCGGGGCGCGTGCAGGCGCCCCCTTGGCACCTTAATGGCCCAGGCCGCGCAGGGGAGACGTGTCAATCGCGATATATCCCATTAAATATCGAACTCAAGGTACACGACAGCACCAGTTCTTTATTATTTAATGCTATCGACGTATGTATGCACTAACTACATGTGCGCGATCGATGCCTGAAAATGAGGCACGCCCTTGAGCTTTGAGGCCGATTTCTGTACCATTCGCACTTCGTTTTACAGGGATTACCCGTGTTTTTGATTGGCCTGCCGGGCTTGAAGCGCGCACGACGAAAGTTGGGGCTCGCTCTCACTTCAGCGGTAATTCTTGCAGTTCTCAGCTCGACGGTGCTGCAAGCGAAGGAAGCCAGGCAAGAACTCGGCGTCGTGTCCAGGGCACAGCTACCGCCTGAAGCACTGCAGACGGAAAAGTTGATTCGCTCCGGAGGACCATTCCGCCACGCCAAGGATGGTTCGACGTTCGGAAATCGGGAGCGTGCATTGCCGGCGCATCCGCGCGGTTACTACCGCGAGTACACGGTGGCAACACCAGGTTCGCGCGATCGAGGGGCGCGGCGCATTGTTTGTGGAGGGAGTCAACCGGCACAGCCCGATGCATGTTTCTATACGGCAGACCATTACGCGAGCTTCAAGCGCATCGTGCAGTGACCTGCCCCTAAAAAGATTTTCATTGACCACAGGAGGATCGCGACCATGCTTTTGCAGACCGTCCGACCCAATATCGTCCAGTCGATACGCGCCTACCGCGCCGAAGACTTGTTGCAGGCTGCGCAGGGCGTTGACCAGCACTTTTTGTACGCCAACCTGACGGCAGCGCAGTCCAAGCAGGAAGTGCTCGAGGGCATTGCCGAGGCGTTCATGTTTCCCTCGCACTTCGGGAAGAATCTCGATGCGCTGTACGACTGCATGACCGACCTGGTGCACAAATCGGGTTCGCAGCCGGGCTTCGTCGTCGTGTTGGAGCAGTTGCCCGACAACCCGAAGTTCGATCGCGAGGCGCGCGAACAGTTGCTCGACGTGTTTCGAGACGCGGCCGACTATTGGGCGGAGCGCAAAGTACCGTTCCGATGTTTCTATTCTTTTCAGTAGCCCGCTCCCAGGAATTCGGGTCATGGGAGCGGGCGACAGAGGTGGCCCAGAACGTCGCGCCAAAGCCTGCCAAGGGCGTCGCGAAGAGTTCGACCAGCGCAACTTTCGGCATGAACATGCCGCTCATGAGCAGCGC
>JBEBHW010000464.1:0-3732 GCA_040081145.1 Burkholderiaceae bacterium | reverse complement strand
CACCGGCACCGAAGTCGTCTTCAAGGCCGACGACAAGATGGACCAGGTCATTCTCGACAAGAAGGAGTGCACCTACTCCTACTTCGCCGATCCGATGTACGCCTTCATGGACGCTGAATACAACCAGTTCGAAGTCGAAGCCGAGAACATGGGCGACGCGATTCAATACCTCGAAGACGCGATGCCCGTCGAAGTCGTGTTCTACGACGGCAAGGCGATTTCGGTCGAGTTGCCGACGAGCCTGGTGCGCGAAATCACCGACACCGAACCCGCCGTCAAGGGCGACACCTCGGGCAAGGTGCTGAAGAACGCGAAGCTCGCCACCGGCCTGGAGATCTCCGTTCCCCTGTTCGTGCAGACCGGCGACAGGGTGGAAATCGACACGCGCACGCACGAGTACCGCAAGCGCGTCTAGTTCGCCGTGGGCTGTGTAGCGCAGCCATGGCGTTCGACCCCATCCGCGCCACACCCCTGGCTTGGGATGCGAACGGCGTGCCGTTTTCGCACGTGTATGGCGATGTCTACCACCCCGCTGCAGGCGCCGCCGGTCAGGCGCGCCACGTCTTTCTCGGCGGCAATCAGCTGCCACAGCGGTGGCAAGGAAAAGCCCGCTTCGTTGTCCTGGAGACGGGTTTCGGCCTGGGCAACAACTTTCTCGCCACATGGCAAGCCTGGCGAGACGACGCGCGGCGCTGTTCGCGCCTGCACTTCATCGCCATCGAAAAGCACCCCCTGACCCGGGCTGACCTTGGCGCGGCGCACGCGACCTCCCCTTGGCCCGAATTGGCCAAGGCGCTGCTGCAAGCCTGGCCGCCGCTGACGCCCGATTTGCACAGCCTGCAGTTCGACGACGGAAAGGTCGAACTGCTGCTCGCGCTCGGCGACGTGCAACGCTGGCTGCCGCAACTGGTGGCCCACGTCGACGCGTTTTACCTCGACGGCTTTGCCCCGGCGCGCAACCCTGCCATGTGGGAGCCGCTGGTTTTCAAGGCGCTGGCGCGGCTGGCTGCGCCGCAGGCCACGCTGGCGACGTGGTCGGTCGCGAAAGTCGTTGGCGAAGGCTTGCGCGCCGCAGGATTTCATGTCGAGCAAGTGCAGGGCTTCGGCGGCAAGCGCGAGATGAGCGCCGCGCGCTTCGATCCGATCTTCACGCCGCGGCGCTCCCTAGCGCGGCAGCCTGTTGCGGCGCCGGCGGCGAATCACGCCGTCGTCGTCGGCGCCGGCCTGGCCGGTTGTGCCACCGCGTGGGCGCTCGCGCAACAGGGCTGGACGACCACGTTGCTGGACCGCTGCGAGGCTGCTGCGCAAGAGGCTTCGGGCAACTCCGCGGGAGCCTTTCATGGCATCGTCAACCGGCAAGACGGTGCCCACTCGCGTTTCAACCGCGCCGCCGCGCTGGACGCGCATCGGATGATTTCGCATGCCGTGCAAAGTGGCGGCGTTGCCGGCCACTTGAACGGCTTGCTGCGCCTGGAGTCGCGCACCCCCGACATTGCAGCAATGCGCGCCATCGTCCAGGCGCTGGCGTTGCCGGACGACTATGTGCGCGTGCTCGACGCGGCGCAGGCGTCGCAGCTGAGCGGCGTATCGCTGCAGCACCCCGCGTGGTTTTATCCGGGAGGCGGGTGCGTCGACCCGGCGGGACTGGCACGTCACTTCCTCGAACTGAGCCGCAGCACCTGTACGCTGCGCGCGGGCCGAGAAGTCGCAACGATTCGGCGCCACGCCGATGTCTGGCAGCTCTTCGATTCGTCCGGTGCGCTGATCGAGGCCGCTCACACGGTTGTTTTGTGCAACGCCGCTGACGCGCTGCGCCTGCTTGGCCAACCCGCATGGCCGCTTCGGTCCCTGCGCGGCCAGGTCAGCATGCTGCCCGTTGCCGGGTGGCCCTCGGGCAGTGCCCCACCTCGGATGGCAATCACCGGCGAAGGCTATGTGCTTCCGCAAGTGAATGGACGAATCCTCTTCGGCGCCACTTCCGCGGATGCCGACGCCGACCCCTGTGCGCGCGAGTCCGATCACCGCGCCAACCTCGAGCGCCTGGCGCGCCTGGTCCCGCTCGGCCAGCCACCGTCTGTCGATGCACTTCAGGGTCGGGTGGGCTGGCGCTGCGCGAGCCTGGACCGGCTCCCCGTCATCGGCGCGGTTCCGCGCGAAGACTCTGCGAGCCCCGCGCGCGACGATCAGCCGCGCCGGGTTGCTCGGGAAGCGGGCCTGTTCGTCTTCGTCGGTCTGGGCTCACGCGGCATCACCTGGTCCGCGCTGGGTGGGCGACTGCTTGCCTCGTGGATCACTGGCGCGCCGGCTCCCGTGCCGGCCAACCTGATCGACGCCGTCGACCCGGCTCGGTTCGTCACGCGCCGCGCGCGTCGGCGCAATCAGGGCGCAGGTGTTCCGGGGCTCGGTGCCGAGTTGCCGCCCTGTGGCTCCGCCGGCTCGTCGTCTTGAGATGACCCGGCTTTGCGGCCAGCCTTGTCCTTGAGTTTTTCCTCTTTTTTCTTCTTCTTGGCCAATTCGCGCTGGCGCTTCTCGAAAGAATAGTTCGGTTTGGCCATGGGCCGTCCTTCCGGTGATTCTCTGGTGGATATTTGAATGCGTTCCCCCGAGGTTACGCGTTTTTTGCAGCCGCCTGAACCTGCGGGTCTAGAAAGTCATTGTCTTCACCCCGTCCGGCGTTCCCAGCAGGCACACATGCGCCCGGTTGCGCGCAAAAATTCCCACCGTCACGACGCCGGGCCACTGGTTCACTTCACGCTCCAGGCCTGCCGGGTCGCTGATGGTCAGGCCATGCACATCGAGGATTTTGCAGCCGTTGTCGCTCAGCACGCCCTCGCGAATCACGGCGTTGCCCCCCAGCGCGGCAAAGGCCCGCGCCACCTGGGCCGTGGCCATCGGAATCACTTCGACGGGCAGAGGAAAGCGCCCCAAAGTTCGCACCAGTTTCGATGCATCGGCGATGCAGACGAAGCGGCGCGCGATGTCGGCAACGATCTTCTCGCGTGTCAGCGCGGCACCCCCGCCCTTGATCATGCAGCCCGAGTGATCGATCTCGTCGGCCCCGTCGATGTACACGGGCAGGCTTTGCACCTGATTGCTGTCGAGCACCGTGATGCCCATGGCGCGCAGCCGCGCGCTGCTTTTTTCGCTGCTCGACACCGCGCCGGCCACCGGCGGCTGCAGCGTCGCCAGCGCGTCGATAAAGCAGTTCACGGTCGAGCCCGTGCCCACGCCGACCACGCTGCCGGGGGCGACGTAGACCAGCGCCGCCTTGCCGACGAGGGCCTTGAGTTCATCCTGGATCATGTGGCGCGCCTCGAATTGACGTCAGTGGCGGCGATTGTCGTCCGGGACGACGCGATGCCGTCGCGCGGGTCCGAGGTCACGTGCGCCCCCAAGCGTTTGCGACAATCGCGCCACTCTCGCTGCCGCTCCACCATGTCATTCATTCCCTACGGCGTGGCGCGCCGATTCCTCTTCAAGATGGACGCCGAACACGCCCACGACGTGGTGCTCGCCGGCATCGCGCGCATCCAGCACACGCCGCTGGTGTCCGGCATTGCGCAGCCGCGAATTCACGACCCGGTTACGTTGGCCGGGATCACTTTCCCGAATCGCATTGGCCTGGCCGCGGGCCTGGACAAGAACGGCCGCTGCATCGACGGCTTGGGCGCGCTCGGCTTCGGCTTTGTGGAAGTCGGCACCGTCACGCCGCTGCCGCAAAGCGGCAACCCC